>JBOGXG010000001.1:0-14611 GCA_050694195.1 Actinomycetota bacterium
AGCGACGGGCTGGGCAACACCGACCTGACCCCCGCCGTGCGGAACTGGACCGTCGACACGCTGGTGCCGGGGACGACGATCGTCGGCGGACCTTCCGGCGTGACCGCCGACGGCACTCCGACCTTCACCTTCTCCTCCGACGATCCGACCGCGACCTTCGAGTGCGATCTCGACGGGGGAGGGTGGAGCGCCTGTCCCGCGTCGCACACGCTGGCGCCGCTCGAGGATGGCCCCCATACCCTCCTCGTTCGGGCACGGGACGCCGCCGGGAACGTCGACGCAACGCCCGAGCAGGCCGACTTCACCGTGGACACGAGCGCCCCCACGACATCGATCGACGGCGGGCCGTCGGGACCGGTGTCCGATAACACCCCGAGTTTCAACTTCTCCTCCGACGATCCCAGCGCGACCTTCGAGTGCAGCGTCGACTCGGGAACCTGGGTACTTTGCACGACTCCCCACACGCTCGACCTTCTATCCGACGGCCCTCACACCTTCGCGGTGAGAGCAGCAGACACGCTGGGCAACACCGATCTCACGCCGGCGACTCGTTCCTTCACCGTCGACACTGCCGACCCCGAGACCACCATCAACTCGGGACCCTCGGGGCTCACGAACAGCAGCGCCGCGACCTTCACGTTCTCCTCCGACGACCCCGGCGCGACGTTCGAGTGCAGCATCAACGGGCTTCCGTTCTCCTTCACCTCCTGTGTCTCCGGAGTCAACTACACGGGCCTCGCGGAAGGCGACCACACCTTCGCGGTGAGGGCCATGGACTCGGTCGGGAACTTTGACGCGACGCCCGCCACCCGGTCCTTCACCGTGGACACCGTTGCGCCCGGGACATCGATCGACGACGGACCATCGGGCACGATCAACGTGACCTCGGCGAGCTTCACGTTCTCCTCGACGGACGGAACGGCGACCTTCGAATGTCAGGTCGACTCGGGATCGTGGGCGTCCTGCACCAGCCCGAAAGACCTAACGGGCCTGACCGAGGGTCCCCATGTCCTTTCCGTCCGGGCCGCGGATCCGACGGGGAACGTCGATCCCACGCCGGCGTCAAGAAGCTTCACCGTGGACACCGACAGGCCCGAGACGACCATCAACTCCGGCCCGGATGGTCCCACGAACACGGCCTCTCCGAGCTTCACTTTCTCGTCCGACGAACCGGGCTCGACCTTCGAATGCCAGTTGAACTCGGGGACGTGGGATCCGTGCTCGAGTCCTATCGGGCTCACCTCACTAAGCGAGGGCTCCCACATCTTCCGGGTCAGAGGGATCGATGCCGGTGGCAACGTCGACCTCAGTCCCGCCGTCAGGAACTTCGCGGTGGATACCGTCGCCCCCGACACGACCATCGACGACGGTCCGTCCGGCCCGACCGCCGGCGACTCGGCCGTCTTCACCTTCTCGTCCACCGACGCCGGTGCAACGTTCGAGTGCAGCGTCGACTCCGGTAGCTGGAACGCCTGTACCAGCCCGCGCTCCCTGACGGGCTTGAGCGAGGGACCGCATAACTTCGCCGTGCGCGCCAAGGACACCGCTGGGAACGTCGACGCGTCGCCGCCGAGCGCAGACTTCACGATCGACACGACGCCTCCGAACACCCAGATCGACAGCGGACCGACGGGAACCGTCACGACGGATTCGGCGACGTACACGTTCTCGTCGGCCGATGTCGGGGCGACGTTCGAGTGCAGCGTCGACTCCGGATCGTGGACGACGTGTATCAGTCCTACCGATCTCACAGGTCTGAGCGAGGGCCCCCACAACTTCGCCGTACGGGCGAAGGACGCTGCGGGGAATGTAGACCCCACCCCCGCGACCGCCGATCTCACCGTCGATACGAGAGCTCCCGACACGACCATCGGCTCCGGTCCCAGCGGGGCAATCGCAACGGACGATGCAACCTTCGGCTTCACGGCGGACGAGAGCGGCGTGACGTTCGAGTGCAGCCTCGACGGCCTGCCATTCAGCCCGGGGGTTTGCACATCGCCCCAGTCCTACACGGGTCTCAACGACGGGCCCCACACTTTCTCGGTGGCCGCCACGGACTCGGTCGGGAACACCGATCCATCGCCGGCCACACGCTCCTTCACGGTCGACACCACCGCTCCCGAGACCACGATCGATCAGGGCCCCACCGGCACCATCTCGACGAACTCGACGATCATCGAGTTCTCCTCCGACGATGCAAGCGCAACGTACGAGTGCAACCTCGACGGCGAAGGATGGTTCACCTGCAGCAGTCCCCAGGCGGTCGGACCGCTCACCGACGGATCTCACACCGTAGAGGTCCGAGGTACCGACACGTTGGGGAACGTGGAGACGGTGCCGGCAGCGCGCACATTCACGGTCGACACCGGCGTGCCGGACACGACGATCACCGATGGCCCCACCGGAACGATCGGGGCGAACTCCACCAGCTTCCAGTTCTCGTCGAACGATCCGTCCGCCACGTTCGAGTGCAGCCTCGACTCCGAGCCCTGGACGTCTTGCGCCAGTCCCCTCGACATCGGCCCCCTCGCGGAGGGAGACCACAGCTTCGAGGTCCGGGCCCGCGACGCCGCGAACAACGTCGATCCCACCCCTGCGGCGAGGGACTTCTCCGTGGACACGGTCACGCCGGATACGGCGATCGACTCGGCCCCCGTGGGAACGACGACCAGCGACGCGGTCACCTTCACCTTCAGCTCCGACGACGGGACGGCCACGTTCCAGTGCAGCCTCGACTCGGGTGCCTGGAACGCCTGCACGAGCCCCCACAACCTCACCTCGCTAGGCAACGGCGTCCACACGTTCGCCGTGCGGGCCACAGACGGCACCAACACCGACCCCACTCCCGCAACGGAGACCTTCACGGTAGATACCGAGGCACCGGACACGACGATCGACTCCGGCCCTCCCGCGGCGATCGCCACCACCTCGACCACCGTCGAGTTCTCCTCCGATGAACCGCTTGCGACGTTCGCGTGCAAGCTCGACACCGGGACTTGGACCGCGTGCACGAGTCCCGAGGATCTGACCGGTCTGACCGAGGGAGTTCACACATTCGCGGTACGGGCGACGGATCCCTTCGGCAACACCGACGCGACCCCCGCAGAAGTCACCTTCACGGTCGATACCGTCGCTCCGGACACGTCGGTCGATGGTGGGCCTCAGGGGTCGATCGCCGACGACTCCCCCAGCTTCACCTTCTCTTCCGACGACGCCTCGGCGACGTTCCAGTGCAGCCTGGACGGCCTCCCGTTCGCGCTCGACGTCTGCACTTCGCCCCAGAACTACAGCAGCCTTAACGAGGGCGACCACACGTTCGCGGTGCGGGCGGTCGATGTCGCGGGCAACGTCGACGCAACCCCGGCGACCCGGTCGTTCACCGTCGACACCGTGCCACCGAGCACGACGATCGACTCGGGGCCGAGCGGTCCAACCAACTCGTCCTCCGCGACCTTCGCGTTCTCTTCGCCCGATGTCGACGCGACGTTCGAATGCCGGCTCGCCCCGGGAGCGTGGGCCGACTGCACCAGCCCTAACAACATCACCTCGCTGGTCGACGGTCCCTATGACTTCGAGGTAAGGGCTGTGGACCCCGCGGGGAACGCCGATCCGACACCGGCGACGAGCAGCTTCACCGTCGACACCGCGGCTCCCGGCACGACGATCGATTCCGGGCCCAGCGGGACCATCCCGCTGGACGAGGCGAGCTTCGCCTTCTCGTCCGACGATCCCGGCGCGACGTTCGAATGCAGCCTCGATTCCGCTCCGTTCGCCGCGTGCGTCAGCACCGTCGACTTCGTCTCTCTCAGCGAGGGTCCTCACACGTTCGAGGTGAGGGCCGTCGACGCCGCGGGGAACGTCGACGGGAGCCCGGCCTCGAGCTCGTTCACGGTCGATACCAATGCGCCGAACACCGCGATCGACTCGGGCCCGTCCGGGACCATAGCCACGGATGCCGCAAGCTTCGCGTTCTCGTCCGGCGAGCCAACCGCCACGTTCGAGTGCCGGCTCGATACGGGAGCATGGGCGGCGTGCGTAAGCCCGGTCGATCTGGTCTCGCTCGGCGACGGGCTACACACCTTCTCCGTCAGAGCCAAGGACGACTTGGGGAACGCCGATCCGACCCCCGCATCGCGGAGCTTCACCGTCGACACCACCGCACCGGAGACCTCGATCGATGCCGGACCGTCCGGCGCGGTGGGGACCGCTTCTCCCAGCTTCACCTTCTCGTCGGATGACGCAACCGCGACCTTCGAGTGCAACCTCGACGCCGCGGGATGGACTGCGTGCACCAGCCCCGAGGACCTCGCCGGGCTCAGCGAGACCGGCCACACCTTCGAGGTCAGAGCCGTCGACCCGGTCGGCAACATCGACGCCAGCCCGGCCGCTCGTTCCTTCACCGTCGACCTGACGGCCCCCGATACGGCGATCGATTCGGGTCCCTCGGGTCCGATACCCACCGACGCGGCCACCTTCGACCTGTCTTCGGGCGATGCAACCGCGACCTTCGAGTGCCGCCTCGACTCCGGTCTATGGGATGTGTGCACCAGTCCCGTCGAACTGACCACCCTGGATGACGGGCCGCACACGTTCGAGGCGCGCGCCGTCGACGCGGCAGGGAACGTCGACCAGAGCCCGCCGTCGCGCACGTTCACCGTCGATACCGTCGCGCCGGACACGACGATCGACTCGGGACCCTCGGGCCCCATCGCGGACGCCTCCCCCGCCTTCACGTTCTCATCCGACGATGTCACGGCCACCTTCGAGTGCCGGCTCGACACGGGAACATGGAACGCCTGCACCAGTCCTCACGACCTGACATCCCTGAGCGACGCCGCCTACACCTTCGAGGTGCGCGCCGTCGACTCGGCCGGCAACGTCGATCAGACGCCGCCGGCGCGAACCTTCACCGTCGACACCGTCGCTCCCGAGACCACCATCGATTCCGGTCCCACGGGGCCGATAGCGACCGACCTCGCAACCTTTACGTTCTCGTCGGCGGATACGAGCGCGGCGTTCGAATGCGACCTGAACAACGGTGGTTGGGTCGCCTGCACGAGCCCACTCGATCTGGGGCCGCTCGCCGACGGGTCCTACGATCTCGGCGTCCGGGCGGTCGATGCCGCCGGGAACCACGACCAGTCGCCGGCAACGACTTCGTTCACCGTCGACACGAGCGCTCCCGAAACGACGATCGATTCCGGGCCGTCCGGAACCATCGATCAGGACACTGCCACGGTCGATTTCTCGTCGTCGGATCCGAGCGCGTTCTTCGAGTGCAGCCTCGACGGCGAGCCGTGGAGTACCTGTACCAGCCCTCTCGATCTCACATCGTTGAGTGAGGGATCCCACACCTTCAGCGTTAGGGCCGAGGACGGCGTCGGAAACGTGGACGTCACCCCGGCCGTCCGCGACTTCACCGTCGATACGGTCGGCCCCCCCGCGCCGACGATCGACAGCGGACCGTCTGGAACGGTCGCTACGAGCAATGTTACGTTCGCCTTCTCGAGTTCCGAGATAGATGCGATGTTCGAGTGCAGCCTCGACGGCGCCGCCTTCACCGTCTGCACCTCGCCGCAGGTCTATACCGGCGTCGCGGAGGGGGCTCACAGCTTCGAGGTCCGTGCGGTGGACACGGCGGGTAATCCTGGTGCGGTCACGCAGGTGGACTTCACGGTCGATACGTCTCCGCCGGATGGAGCAACCATCGATTCGGGTCCCTCCGGTTTCATCACCGTCGACAACGCGACGTTCGCATTCTCATCGAACGATCCCACGGACGGTTTCGAGTGCAGGCTCGACGGCGGAACGTGGGACCCCTGCACCTCGCCGGCCGACCTCGTGGCTCTGGATCAAGGTGAGCACACCTTCGACGTCAGAGCGGTCGACGGCGCGGGCAACCCGCAGGTCGGGTTCGCGTCCCGAACCTTCACGGTGGACACCGTCGCGCCCGCCGCGGTCGTGATCACCGACGGACCGTCCGGCGGAGTCTCGACCGCGACCGTCTCGTTCACGTTCACCGGGGAACCGAACGACATATTCGAGTGCAGCCTCGACGCTCAGGCCTACGTCGCCTGTTCGTCGGGGGTCGTCTACAGCAGCCTTGCCGAGGGCGGGCACACGTTCGAGGTGCGCGCGCTCGATCTTGCCGGCAACGTCGGACAGCCGACGTCGAGAGCATTCGAGGTCGATACCGTCGCACCCGGAAGCGTCTCAATCGATTCCGCTCCCTCCGGGACGATAGACACGACCAATGCGCAGATCACATTCTCGTCGGCCGACCCCGCCGACGAGTTCGAGTGCAGCGTCGATGGCGGCTCGTTCCAGGACTGCAACTCCCCGCTCAACCTCTCCGGGCTGAGCAACGGGATGCACACGATCGACGTCCGCGCGGTGGACCAGGTCGGGAACCGCGGACCGATAAGCTCGGTCGTGTTCGAGGTCGACGCGGGGACGGGAAGCCCGGACCCGACGCCGACCTTCGGGCCGCCCAGCCCTAGTCCTTCGCCGACGCCGTCACCCTCTCCATCCGCGACCGCCACTCCGTCGCCGTCGGCGACGCCGTCGCCCGAACCGAGCGAGGAGCCCAGCCCGACACCGGAGCCGACCGAGTCGCCCGAGCCGAAACCGACGAAGGAGCCGAAGCCGTCGCCACAACCGAGTCCGACGCGCAGCCCCAACCCGGGTCCCAAGGACCCTCCGCCGGACACGGATCCGCCTCCGACGGGGAACGAGCCCGGAACGCCTCCGACCGGAACCGACACGGATCCGCCTCCGACCGGGAGCGACAACAGCGGCGCCGGCTCGGATGGTGGGACGGCATCGGTCGAGGTGAACGAGGACGGATACAGGTCTCCGTTCAGTCCTTCGACGAGTGACTCGTCGGACGACTGGCCGTGGCCCAAGGACAAAGAGAAGGATCCCGACCCGAAGAAGGAAGAGCCGGAGAAGGACGAGCCCAAGGAGCCTAAGCCGGATCCGGAGCCGAGCCCCGACGACACCGCCACGGTCGCGAACGAGACGGTGGACGGCGGCTGGCTGGGGTCGGTCGGCGGCATCCTGAAGGGCAAGGGACTGGTGTTCCTCATGGCCTTCGCGTTCCTGGGCTTCCTCTTGAGGCGCCTCTACCTGGAACGCCTAACGAAGCGCGAGTCCGAGTCCTAACCCGGTTTTTGGACCAAAAACTAGAGTAGGGAGCGCTCGGCGAATGCCGAGATGATCGGCGGATAGATCCCCACCGCAACCAGAGCCACGGCCGCCGCGACCATCGGCGCGCGCAGCAGATAGGGAACCTCCACCGCTGCCTCGGCCTCGGGGGCCGGGGATTCGAAGAACATCCGCTTCACGACGGCCAGGTAGTACCACACCGCGATCACCGAGTTGACGCCCATAACCACGGCCAGCCAATAGGCCTCGGCCGAGATCGCCGCGTCGAAGACGAACACCTTTGCCCACAACCCGGCGAGCGGCGGAACGCCTGCCAGCGAGATCAGGAAGGCGGCCATGAGCGTGGCCAATACGGGATTGCGGGTCCACAGCCCCGAGTAGTCGTCGATGAAGTAGGAGCCTCGACGGGCGAAAGCGACGGCGGCCGCGAAGGCTCCGAGATCCATCACCGCGTAGATCGCGAGGTAGGTGACTGCGGCGAAGAGAGCCTGCTCGTTGATCTGCTGCGCGGCCGACGTGCCGCTCGGGTCGACCAGCGCGAAGCACACGAGGATGTAGCCGGATTGCGCGATCCCCGAGTAGGCGAGCAGCCGGATCATCTGCTGCTGTCTCAGCGCCACGAGGTTGCCCACCGACATCGTGAGGACGGCGAGCACCGCGAATATCGGCCGCCACGTGTCGGCCACGGCAGGGAAGGCTCCGAACATCAACACCAGTAGGCCGACGAATCCGCCGATCTTCGAGGCTGTCGACAGGAAGGCAGCGACCGGAGAAGGAGCCCCCTCGTACGTGTCCGGTGCCCAGAAGTGGAAGGGGACGGCCGAGATCTTGAACGCGAAACCGACCACGACGAAGAACACGCTCAGGACGAGCAACGGTTCGTCGGCGGTCGACCCGATCGACTCCCGGATGCCGGCGAGGGTAGTGGTGCCGGTAACTCCGTAGACGATGGACATCCCGTAGAGCATCAGAGCCGACGACAGGACCCCGAAGAGGAAGAACTTAAGGGCGGCCTCGTTCGATTTGGAATCGCCCTTCCGAAGACCGGACATAACGAACGCGGGGATGCTGATCAGCTCGATCGCTATGAAGATCGAGACCAGGTCGCGGGAACTCGACATCACGACCCCTCCGAGTAGTGAGCTGAGCATCAGGAAGTAGTACTCACCCTGGTAGTACTTGCCGCTCCTGAAGTAATGGAACGAGACTGCCAGGATCGCGAGCCCGATGAGGCAGAACAACGTCTTGAACAGAAGTGCGAAGTCGTCCACCACGAAGGTCGGCGCGCCGCTCACGAGGAACGTTCCGCGGTCGTCGCCGATCAGCGACACGATCGCGGCGAGCGTTCCCACGATGCCGGCGGCCGAGATCGGCATCGCAAGCCACTTCCCTTCGCGCGGCAGGAAAAGGTCGGCGACCAGCACGATGAAGGCCGTCGAGGCCAGCACCATCTCCGGTGCGATCGCGTGCAGGTCTACGGCTTGTTGTGTCACGGTGTCACCACTAACCGCCCAGGACGCCGACCAGGCCCTGGACCGCGCCGTCGGTCACCTCGAGCACGACCTTCGGGAACAGCCCCGCGACGACGATCAGCAGCAATAGCGGCGACCACGCCGCCCACTCGAGGCCGACGACATCGAATATGGGCTTGCCGGCGAAGTTCTCGGGAACGCGGCCGAGGTTCACCCTCTGCAGCAACCACAGGAAATAGCCGGCCGTGAGGATGGTGCCGATGCCGCCGCCGACCATGAGCACGCGGAACAGCGTCACGTTCAGTCCCGGTGCCGGGTTGTAGGCGCCGAGGAGAGCCAGCATCTCACCCCAGAAGCCGGCGAGGCCGGGAAGGCCGAGCGAGGCGATGGCCGCGTATGTGAAGACCGAGCCGAACTTCGGTATCTGCTCGAGCACGCCGCCCAGCGCGGCGATCTCTCTCGTGTGATAGCGCTCGTGTATCGATCCGGCGACGAAGAACAGCATGCCGGTGATGAGACCGTGAGCCACCATCCCGAAGATGGCGCCGTTGATACCGACGTCCGTCAGCGTCGCGAGACCCAGCATCACGAACCCCATATGGCCGACCGACGAGAAAGCGATCAGACGCTTCAGATCCGTCTGAGCGAAACAACACAGTGCGCCGTAGATGATGGCGATCACGGCGAGGATGCCGATGAGCGGAGCGAAATCCTGCGCGGCATCGGGAAGTATGGGGAACGCGATCCGGATGAACCCGTAGGTCCCCATCTTCAGCATGATCGCCGCCAGCAGTACGGAGCCGATCGTCGGGGCCTCGGTATGAGCATCGGGGAGCCATGTGTGGAACGGCCACATCGGAACCTTGATGGCGAACCCGAGAGCCAGTCCTGCGAACACGAGATTCTGGAACAACGTCGACGCGTTCACCCCTTGTTCGGCGAGTTCGACGATGTCGAACGTCCCCACGTTGAGCCTCAGCGCCAGGAAGCCCAGCAGCATGAAGATGGATCCGAACAACGTGTAGAGGAAGAATTTCACCGCCGCGTACTGCCGGTTCTCGCCACCCCAGATCCCGATCATGAAGTACATCGGGACGAGGACGATCTCCCAGAAGATGAAGAACAGGATGAGGTCGAGAGCGATGAAGGTCCCCGTCATCCCGGTCTCGAGGAGGCACGTGAGCGCCAGGAGAGCCTTTACGTTGCCCGGCTCCGGTACGTGCCACCGGAGATAGACGACGCACAGGAACGAAACCAGGAGAGACAGTACGAACAGCGGCAACGCCATGCCGTCGACCCCGATGTGATAGCGGGATCCGATCTGTGGGATCCACTCCAGGTTCACATCGAACTGGAGGGTGCCCGCGTCTCCATAGTCGAACCTCAGGGCGACGATGATCCCGACTATCAGAGCCACACCCGTCGCGATCAGCGCCGCTAGATGTATCAACTTCTCCTGCGTCTTAGGGATGAAAAGCAACACGGCCGCGCCCACGACGGGCAGGAACGTCGCTATGCTCAATCCCCAATCGTCGAGCCACTCCATCTAGCCTCTGCCCCTTCCCTTATCCCGCTAGAGCGAACACGCCTACGAATACCGCAACCGCTGCGAACAAGATCGCCGCATACCTCTGAACGTTCCCCGATTGGATGTATCTGAGGATCCCGCCGGTGAGTCCGGTGAGTCCGGCCGCTCCGTTCACCGCACCGTCGATCCCCCGTTGATCGACCTCGTCGTACACGAATCCCGAAGTCGCGACGGTTGCCGTAGCGGCGCCGTTCACGATGCCGTCGAGGATGTGCTGATTGGACCAGTACGCCGCCTGAGCGAGGGGATACTGGACCGGGCGGATGACCGTGCCGAGGTAGAGATCGTCGAGGTAGTACTTGTTCTCCACGAACCTGTAGGCCCACGCGAACGGGCTCGACAAGATGTCGACCTTGAAACGGCCGCGCGCGAAGAACTGCCAGCCGAGCCAGATCGCAACGAGAGCGAGGCCCACCGAGGCCAGCGGCAGGATCAAGTTGTATCCGGTTGAGAACCCATGATGCTCTTCGCCGGGTGTGTGGATCCAGTCGGCGAACGGGCCGATCACCGGCATGCCCAGGAATCCGACGGTCAGCGACGCAGCCCCGAGGATCCACAAAGGGGTCACCATGGCGCCGTCGCTCTCGTGGGGAGTCCCGTGACCGCGGTATTCACCGAAGAACGTCTTCACGATCACCCGCGTCATGTAGAGCGCGGTGAGGAAGGCAACGACCATCGCGGTGATGAACACGACCCAGGCCGAGAACTTGGCTGCTTCGTTCCCCGCCCGGAGGGCGCCGCCGATGATCTCGTCCTTCGAGAAGAACCCGGCGAAGGGGAAGATGCCGGCGAGCGCGAGCGATCCGATCAAGAACGTCTTGTAGGTATGAGGCATGGACTTCCGGAGGCCGCCCATGTCGCTCATGTTGTTGGAGTGGACGGAATGGATGAGCGAACCGGCCCCGAGGAACAGCAGAGCTTTGAACATCGCGTGCGTAAAGAGGTGGAAGACCCCGGCGGTGTACGCACCCACTCCCAGCGCGGCCATCATGTAACCGAGCTGCGACACGGTCGAATAGGCCAGGACCTTCTTGATGTCGTCCTGTACTAGAGCCAGGAGGGCGGCGATCAACATCGTTATCGACGCGACGATGGCCACAACGTCGAGGGCTGCGCCGGCGCTCTCGAACAGAGGGAACATGCGCGCCACGAGATAGATCCCTGCGACCACCATCGTGGCGGCATGGATCAATGCGGAGACCGGGGTCGGGCCTGCCATCGCATCCGGCAGCCACACGTGCAGCGGGAACTGCGCGGACTTGCCGACGGCCCCCATGAACAGGAGCAAAGCCCCGACCGTCAGGATCGTTCCCCCGATCTCGCCGTCCTCGGCAAGATGGTTCAGCTCGAGGACGTCGAACGTCCCACCGACGATGAAAAGGACGAAGATCCCGAAGAGGAACCCGACGTCCCCGATCCTTGTGGTGATGAAGGCCTTGATGGCCGCCGAGGAGTTCTCGGTCTCCTCCCAGAAATGGCCGATGAGGAAGTACGAGCAGACGCCGACGCCCTCCCAACCTACGAACATCTGCAGCAGGTTGTTCGAGATGACGAGGAACAACATGCTCGCGGTGAACAGGGAAAGGACGGCGAAGAACCACGTATAGCGCGAGTCGCCTCTCATGTAGCTGGTCGAGTAGATGTGGACCATGAGCGAGATCGCGGTGACGACGACGAACATGATCCCGGTGAGGAAGTCGTAGTTCATACCGAACTGGAGCTCGAAGGAGTCCCCGAGCTGGAACCAGGTCCAGGCCTTCTCGACGGCGGCGTTGCCCGCGGCCAACTCGACGAAGGAGATCAACGAAAGGATGAAACCCAGTCCGATCGCGAAGATGCCGACGCTGTGCCCCTTGTCGGGGAACCGCTTGCCGAAGAAAAGGATCACGGGGAACGAGACGGCCGGCAGGAGTGGCACCAACCACATGTAGTTGGTCAGGAATCCGTCCTTGACGGCGTGCTCCGCCTCCTGCGCGAGTAGAAGGATGTCCGGCATCAGGCCATCACCACTTCATCAGCGACAGCTCGCCGACATCGGAGGTCTGACGGTTCCGGTAGATGAGGATGACGACGGCAAGGCCGACACCGACCTCTGCGGCGGCGATGGCGATGATGAACAGAGCGAAGATCTGCCCGGGGACCCCGGCCTCCCCGAGGGTGGCCGAGAAGGCGACGAGATTGATATTCGCCGCGTTCAGCATGAGCTCGATCGAAAGCAGCACCAGGACGGCGTTCCGACGAGCGAGGACGCCGTAGACGCCGATCGAGAACAGCAAGGAGGACAGGACGAGGAAGTAGGTGACCGGCATACCTACACGCCCTCCTCTTCGTCGACAACCTCGACGTCATCCTTGCGCGAGATGAGAACCGCACCGACCAAGGCCGCCAGCAACAGGACGGAAACGACCTCGAACGGGAACACGTAGGAAGAGAAGATGACCTCCCCGATCGACTCCGAGGTCGTTCCCTCCGCGTTGGCCAGCGGTACCTTCTGGCCCGAGAACCCATCGATGAGGATCCAGCTCATGACTCCGAAGAGGACGCCGGCCACGACGGCCGCCAGTAGCTTCTGATCGTTGTCGTAGGGGCGATTCCCTATGGGTGCCCGCGTGAGCATCAGACCGAAGAGCAACAGCACCACCACGGCGCCGACGTAGATCAGGACCTGGGCCCACGCAAGGAACTCGGCGAGAAGGAGCACGTACAGAGCGGCCGCTCCCATCAGCGTCCCGACCAGATAGAGAGCCGCGTGGACGACGTTCCTCGTCGTGACGACGCGCAGGGCGGATACCCCCATCACGACCGCCAGCACCCAGAAAACGACCTCCTGCCAGGTCTCGGCCATCAACTCTTCCCCTGCGCCCGTTGGGCCTTGACGCGCGCCGCCTTGGCGCGTCCGGTCGCGACCGCGTCGCTCGATCCCTTGGCTTTCTCCTCCGCCAGGACGCGCTCGAACACCTGGTCCGGCGTCTCCCCGGCGGTGGCGGCTGCGGGGGCTGCGGCCTCGGGGGCTTCGGGGGCTTCGGGGGCTTCGGGGGCTTCGGGGGCTGCGGGGGCTTCGGGGGCTTCGGCGCTCTGCTCCTCGGCCGGGGTCGCCGCCACCGGACCGGGATCCGGATGCGGGGTTTGCGCCTCCGGCGCGCCGGATGGTTCGGGTTCGCTATGCCCCTTCGTGGGGGCGCTGGGCACCGGCTTGTCGACCGTGAGGGGGGTCGGTCCGCGCTGGATGCCGCGCTCCGCTTTCGCGCGGGCCACGCGGGCGCGCGCCTCCGCCACCTGCGGAGACGATCCCTTCTGTTTCTGCTCCTCGAGTACCGACCGATAGACGGCCTCTGCATCCTCGGTCGGCTGCAGCGATACCGGCCGCGGCTCTTCGTGGGGCACCTCGACGTTCGGCCCCGGCGCTTCGCTGAACGCCGCCTTATCGGCCTCGCTTAGAGGCGGGGCTTCGTCCGGAGCGGTCTCCCCCGCGCCGACCTCCGATGTGGTCGCCTCCGCGGGGGCCGGAGCCGCCTCGGCGGCCGGCGGAGGCGCCGCTTCCGATTGCTCCGGTCGCTCTTCCGCCGCGGTCCCCGCCGCGGGGGGCGCGGGTCGTTGGGCGGAGCCGGGGCCGGTGGACTCGTCCGCCTCCGTCGTTTCGGACGGCGCGGGGGCGGGCGGTGGCGGGAGCCGATCCGACTCGACCTCCGTTGCACCCTCGGGTGCGATCGTCGGCGCGCTGGCCGGCGTGGTCGCGCCGGCGGCGGGCTTCGTCGCCGGCGGAGCCGTGTCCGTCGCGACCGCGGCCGCGGGGGTCTCCTCGGCTCCCGGTGGGATGGCCGGCTGCGCGCCGGGGGTCTGCGCCGCGATCCCCGCGACCGCTCCGCCCGCTGCGGCCACGAGAGGAGTGGGGCGTCCCGGCTGCTCGGCACCTTCCTCCAGGGGAGGCGGTGGGAGGACGGTTGACATCCAGTCGGACAATCTCTCCTTCTCGTGCGTCAGTTCGCGGATGTCGTACTCCGCGTACTCGAACTCGCGGCTCCAGAAAAGCGCGTCGTAAGGACACACCTCGACGCAGATGCCGCAGTACATGCAGAGCGCGTAGTCGATGGCGAACCGGTCCAGTACGTTGCGCTTCCGCGGGCGGCCGCCCTCGCGTTTCGGCGGCAACGTTTCCTTGTGCGAGTCGATATAGATGCACCAATCGGGGCACTCCCGCGCGCACAGCATACAAACGGTGCAGTTCTCTTCCTTGAGCGCGATCACACCGCGGGTCCGGGGGCCGAGGTCCTGCTTCTCGTCCGGGTATTCGATAACCGTGTTGTGCTTGAAGAGGTGTTTGAGCGTAACGGCGAGTCCCTTGACGAGCCCGATGCCGAACCCGAGCTTGCGCGCCTTGTACAAC
>JBOGXG010000002.1:0-7252 GCA_050694195.1 Actinomycetota bacterium
CAGGGACCGCACCCGCCTCCATCTCGAAGGGACGCTCCCCGCGCTCGAAGGAACCAAGGTCACCACCGCCCTCGACCGCCTCGCCGACAAGATGAAGACCGGCGACGGCAACGGCCGCTATCCGGCCACCACCATCGAGACTCGCCGCGCCGACGCGCTGGCGCAACTGGCATCGCAGGCGATCGCCGCCGACGGCGACCCCGACCGCGCCACCGTGGTGGTGCACGTCACCCTCGACGACGCCCTCGATAAAGATGGGAACGCGCTGCTGGAGGGAGGCCGCCCGATCCCGCCGCCGCTCCTCGAGCGGATGCTGTGCGACTCCCGGATCCAGCCGGTGCTGCATGGGAAGGCAGGGGTCACCGGGATCGGGTTCACCTCACGGGCCATCCCCCGCTGGCTGCGCCGCCAGGTCGCGCACCGCGACGGGCACCGCTGCACCTATCCGGGGTGCGGAGGGAAGGCGTTCCTCCAGCCCCACCACATCGTGCAGTGGCCGCTGGGGCCGACCGAGATGGGCAACCTCGTGATGCTCTGTCCCGCCCACCACAAGCTGGTCCACGAGCACGGCTGGCACGTGAAGCTGGGTGACGACGGGACGATCTATTGGTTCCGGCCCGACTGGACGCCCTACCAACCGAGGCCGGCGCCGGCGATGCTAAGCATCTGAGCAGCAAACAGAAACCACACCGCTCCCTTACTACGTTGATGACTAGCGGGTTAGCGACTCGGCTCGGGGATCGGGAAGCGGCGTCAGCTCCTTCTCGAGCTCGGCGCGAAGGTGCCGGTAGTTCGGCGGGAGGGCCAGCGAAGTGCCGAGGCTCTCCAGCGGTTCGTCGACATCGAACCCCGGCCCCAACGTCGCGATCTCGAACAGTACGCCCGAGGGCTCGCGGAAATAGATCGATCTGAAGTAGTAGCGATCGATGATCGGGGTCACGTTCATGCCGCCGGCGACGACACGCTCGCGCCATGCCTGGTGGTCGTCCATCCCGCACGCCCAGGCGACGTGATGGACGCTGCCTGCCCCCTCGATACCGGGTTGCGCGGGCGCCTCGTCGTAGACGTAGAACGACCCTCGTTGCTCTCCGCGTGCGGTAAACGCGTGGTCTCGGTCCGACGAGAAGTTCAGCGTCCCCTCTAGTAGAGGCCTGCTCCCGGCCGGATCGCGCGCGTACGCTCGCACGCCATCGAAGCCCAGGAGGGCGTGCTCCTCCGGGATCTCCGGATGCCGCGCCCGCAAGGGCTTATCGGTGGTGTCCACGACCGCGAGCTCGTGCGTGAGCCCCTCCGGATCGTCGAAGCGAAGACGGTCGCCGTCCCGCGACGTGTCCACGCCGTGGGATCCCAATCGATCGGTCCAGAAATCGAGGCTCGCGGTCGACGCCACTCGCCAGCCGATCTGGTGCACCATCCCCGCCCCCGGCCTCCCGGGAGCCGCGTCGGGGTACTCGAAGAAGGTGATGTCGGACCCGGCGTCGCCGCGCTCGTCGGCGTAGAACAGGTGATAGATGGTCGGGACATCTTGATTGACCGACTTCTTGACGAGTCTCAGACCCAAGGTTCCCGCGTAGAACCTGACGTTCTGGGGCGCGTTCGCCGTGATCGCGGTGACGTGGTGGATCCCCTCCAGCTTCATGTGACGCCTCCTTCGTTACCAACCTCTTGTAAACAACCATAGCTAAGTGCGGGGATCGATCCCCTCGCGCACCCGCAGGGGCAGACCCTCCCAGACGAGATCGTAGGAGTCGTCGATCCATTCGCCTATCTGTCGATCGGGAACCGTGCCGTCGAGCGTGACCGTGTTCCAATGCCGTTTGTTCAGGTGATAACCGGGTTGCACCGCCGCGTAGGAACGTCGAAGCTCGAGGGCCAGATCCGGTTCGCACTTCAGACTGATCGAGAGGGGTTCATCGTCCTCCGCGATGATGGCAAAGGTCTTCCCGCCCACCTTCATCACGAGGGCGCCGGGACCGAAGGGATGTCCTTCTGCGGCCCCTGTTCTCCGGCGACAGCGATCCCTTAGTTGCTGTAGATCCACGTCCTTAGGAGTCGGCGGGTTCGATCGTCACGGGGACCGCGTTCAATACCGCGTTGCCCGACAAGGGATCTATGACTGCCTCGTCCGTTAGATCGTTGGCCGAGACTCCGCTGTTGGCCCGCGCGATGGCCATCCGCACCCCGGGCGCGTCGTGCCCCCATCCATGCGGCAGGCTCACGACGCCGGGCATCATCTCGTCCTTCACCTCGACCGGCGCCTCCACCATCCCGACCCGCGAACGGATACTCGCGAAGGCTCCATCCTTCAGTCCCAATCGGTCGGCGTCGTCCGGATGCATCACCAGCGTGCAGCGATTGGTCCCCCGCACCATCGTGGGTACGTTGTGCATCCACGAGTTGTTGGACCTCACCTGACGGCGCCCGACCAGAACCATCCCGTTGCCGGTGAAGTTCATCCCCGACTCCAACCGCGCGACGTCGGCCACTATCTCGGGCGGCGCGAGCTCGACCTTCCCGGAGGCGGTCTTCAGTGCGTTTGGTAGGCGCGGGAGGAGCGGGCCGAGGTCGACACCGTGGGGATCGTCCTCGAGCACCTTCAGAGAAAGTCCGTCGGGACGCTCCCCGAACCTATCGCCGTAGGGACCCGACCGAAGGCGGAAGTCGAGGATCTGTTCGACGGGCCCGCGCCCATCGAGCGCTCGAAGGATCGCATCCATCTCGTGCCCCGCGAGCGTTCCCTCGGGTCCCACCGCCTTCTGTACCAGGTAGGCGAGCGCCATCTGCGGCACGATGGCGGGATCCGCCGATACGTCCTGCCCGGCGGCGGCGAGCGCGATCCGTGACAGGACCTCCCACTCGTCCGGGCCCTCCGCCGGAAGGCTCGGAGGAGTGTAGTTGGCAACGTTCCTCACGGACAGCGCGTAGAACGCGAAGTCGTAGTGATGACGCGCCAACAGGGGTTGGGGGGGAAGGATGACGTCCGCGAAACGCGTCGTTTCGTTGACGTAGGGATCCACGGCGATCATGAACTCCAGCGACGACAGCGCCTTACTCAACCGACCACCGTTGGGTGTCGAGAGAACGGGGTTACCCGCGATGGTGATGAGGCAGCGGACCCTGCCGTCTCCGGGGGTCTCGATCTCGTCCGCGAGCATCGCGACCGGAAGTTGCCCGAAGATCTCCGGGAACCCCTTCACCCGGCTTGAAAAACGGCCTACCCGCCAGCCGCGGCCGCGGGGGGTATCCGGGTCCGGAGCTGCATGAGCGGCAAGGGGGAACATCCTTCCACCGGGGCGGTCGAGGTTCCCCGTGAGCGCGTTGATCACGTCGCTCGCCCACGACGCCAGCGTTCCGAACTCTTGTTGATGAGCGCCGACGCGGTCGTAGACACAGCCGGTGGAGGCGGCGGAGAACTCCCGCGCGATCCGGCGCGTAACGGCCGGAGAGATGCCGGTGCGCGCCTCAACAGCCTCGGGTGAGAACGGTCGGACGACCCCTCGGACATCGTCGACGCCGTTCACATGAGGAGCCAAGGCACCAAGATCGACCTTTTCTTCCTCGAACAACGTGTGAACCATGGCGAGGAGGAAGAATGCATCGCCACCCGGCCTAATGAAGATGTGTTCGTCGGCACACCGAGCGGTCTCGGTGCGCCGCGGATCGACGACGACGACCTTGCCTCCTCGGGCACGTATCGCTTCGACGCGGCCGCGGAAGTCGGGAGCCGTGGCCAGACTCCCGTTGGAGACCCAGGGGTTCGCACCCATCATCACCAAGTAGTCGGTGCGATCGAGATCCGGCACCGGGATGAGGGTGGGAGACCCGAACATGAACCCGCAGCTGACGTGCTTCGGCATCTGATCGACGGTTGCGGCGGAGTAGAAGTTCTGGGAAGCAAGAGCGCGCAGAACGGCCGGCAACATGACAGAAGCCGACAGGCTGTGCACCGTTGGGTTGCCTGCATAGAGGGCGACGGAGTCCCGCCCGAAGCGTTCGATGGCTCCGCCGAGGCCGCGCGCCATGACCGCCAGGGCTTCGTCCCACGTGGCGGGACGAAGCGAATCGCCCTCCTTAACGAGCGGCGTCCGCAGACGGTCCGGGTCTTCCTGGAGATGCTTGACCGCGGTTCCCTTGGGACAGATATAGCCGTGACTGAAGACATCCCTATCGTCGCCGCGGATGTCGGTGATGCCCCCGCCGTTCATCGTGATCGCGAGGCCGCAGGTCGCCTCGCACAGCGGACATGTTCGGAAATGGGTGGTCGTCTCCACGAGCCCTCCCGAGTTGGCCAGATCGAAGACTATCTCGCGGAAGGGAGCCGACCCGGCTGTGCGTCCAGCCGGACGGGCACGCGCTCTACGATCGGGCGATGAGGGGACCTGCCCAAGCCGGCATCGTGCACCTCCGCTTGATCGTGCCGGCCGCCAGGACGGAGATCGTCCTCGCGGCCCTCGAGCGATCTCCCGCGGTCGTGAACATCGTGCATCTACCCCGTACGTCCCTGAAACCGCCCGGTGACTTCGTCCTATGCGACGTCGCCCGCGAGGAGGGCAGCGTGATCATCGATCGGTTGCTGGAGCTCGGCCTCGACGAAGAGGGTTCGATCTCGGTGGAGAACGTAGATTCGACCCTCTCGACCGCGGCGACGCTCGCGGCATCGTCCGCTGCGGGATCTCCATCCGACGCGGTGGTGTGGGAGGAGGTCGAGGCGGCCACCTCCGAAAGCGCCGAGCTCTCCCTAACCTTCCTCGCTTTCATGGCACTGGCGACGATGATCGCCGCACTCGGGATCCTCACGGACTCGCAGATCCTGATCATCGGGGCGATGGTCATCGGGCCCGAATTCGGACCGTTGGCAGGTCTCTGTGTCGCGTTGGTCGAGGGCCGCCGCGATCTTGCCGGACGTTCGGCCATCGCGCTCGCTGTTGGTTTCCCTCTCGCGATCGTGGTGACAACTGCCCTAGTGCTCGTTCTTCGGGAGGTGGAGGTGGCGCCGGATACGCTTCTCGCTCAAGCTCGGCCGCGAACCTTCTTCATCGCCCATCCCAACACCTTCTCGGTTCTCGTCGCGTTGATCGCGGGCGTGGCGGGCATGCTGTCGTTGACCACATCGAAGTCGGGCGCTCTCGTGGGGGTGCTGATCTCCGTCACGACCATCCCGGCGGCCGGGAACATCGCGGTCGCGGCCGCGTACCGCGACGGATCAGAGCTCACCGGAGCGACCGCTCAGTTGGTGATCAACCTTGGATGCATCTTGGTAGCCGGCCTCGCGACCCTTGCGCTGCTACGCGTCGGGTTCAGCCGGCGACTCCGCCGTCCTGCCCGGTGATCGCGATGTGGTTCGAGACGAAAGCAGGGCTCGCCGCCACACGCCTCGTCTTCGCCCACGCATCCCGCCCCAAAGCGATGCGGATCCATGCCCAGACGGTCGCCGCGATCCATAGATAGCTGTAAAGAGCGAAACCGAAACCGTAGGCGGGTATCTCCCAGAACCTCAGCGGATGCGCGCTTCGTCGCTGATACGTCCACATGAAGGTGACGACAGGACCGAACGCGACCAACTCATAGAAGATGTTCTTCGCGACCCCGCGCGGGATGAACGATAAGAACTCATTCTCGATCCTTATCCATCCGGCAGCTCCCGCGATCCCGGTGACGAAGTTGAAGAAAACGAGCATGACGAACACGACGAGGATGAGATAGAGGCAGAGATCGATCCTCGTGATGATCCGCTGCCGATCCGACCGGAGCAAGGAAGGTATGTGCCGCCAGCACTGGTAGTGACCGTGGATCCACCTGGCGCGCTGACGTACCAGGGGGCGGATGGCCGTCACGCCCTGCTGGGCCACCGAGGTTGCGGCGCAGAATCGCACCCTCCAGCCGGCTTTGACGAGCCGCAATCCGAGATCGAGATCCTCGGTGAGACACCCGGTCCACGGCGCCGAGTCGAGAGCGAGCAGCGCGGACATGCGCGTGAACTGACCGTTGCCACCGAGACCGACGGACCCGAAGCGGTCCCGAGCCTGCTGGACGAACCAGCTGAACCCCGTGAATTCGAGATCCTGCATGCGGGTTAGGAAACGATCGCGTGCGTTCGCTATGCGGACGCCGATCTGTGCACCACCGACCCAAGGATCGTCGAAGAGTGCCGCTATCTCTGTCAACGCATGGCGCTCGAGCTGGCCGTCTCCGTCGATGACCCCCACGATGATCTCGACAGCGGAACGGCCGCCGAGGATCGCGTCCTCGGTGTCGAGCAATGCGGAGATCAGGCTGAACGCGTCGTTCAGAACGTCGCCTTTGCCCCGCCCCGCGACCGAGGCGGGCCTGTCGATGACCTCGACTCGCCCCGTCGGACCGCGGAAAGATTTCGCCAACGCGCTCGTGTCGTCGGCAGATCCATCGTTCATCACGAGTACTAGATAATCGTCGTAGTCGAGCGCGGTGGCGGCGTTCAGCGTCTCACTGATCACCAGGCTCTCGTTGTGCGCGGGGATGACGAGGACGAAGAACGGGGGCCGGCGCGCCGGCGCGGATCGATCGGCAACCGTCGCGCGTCGCAGCGACAAGCAGAAGAGGAAACCGTAGTAGGCGGAGACGATCAGCGCGACATAGCTGACCCATGTCAGATCTACCGACATCAGCTCGATCTTCCCTCGGCTTCGATCAGTAGTGGAAGATCGGAAGGATCCTGAGGATGCCGTTGTCGCGCATATGAGCGCTGGCTTCCACGGCCCACCCTCGCCTCAAGGTGATCGTTCGGGTGGCTTTCAAGGCATCGTCACCGGTGCCGACCCGGACCCGCAGTTCATAGCGTCCCGGTCGCTCGTGCAGGACCTTCTTGTAGAGCCCTCGGACGTCGGTGCGCACTCTCATGTCCCGGACGTTGCGGCCGTTCCGCTCGTGCCAGACCTTGACAACCGCTCCCTCGACCGGCTCTCCCGCGAGATCCACGACGGATCCGTAGACGATCTGTCGCGGGCCCCCCATGTGACGCTCGGCCACGGTCAGTTCGAGGGACGGGCCGGCCGGTATGAAGGCAGCCGCTCCAACCACGGTAAGCACGGCAAGCGAGGCGATAGACACACGGGCCTTTCGCACGGTCTCGTTCGACCGCAGAGCGGCGAAGGTTCGGGTCAACATGGGTTTGAGGTCCTTTCCTAGCGGTGAGTCGACGCCGTCCGGCAGCGTCCCTCTAGCCATCGGCCTCGCTCGGGACCCCCCTGATAGGTCTAAATCGTGGTTTTCCCAC
>JBOGXG010000003.1:0-5220 GCA_050694195.1 Actinomycetota bacterium
GCCGTTACCGCCGAGGTCCTCACGACCGTCGCCCACGGAAGGAAACGGAGGTCGTCCTTGATCGCCCTCTCGAAACGCTCTCGGTCCGTCTCCATCCCCCCGACGAGATCCCACTTATTGAGAGCGATGACGCAGGCCCGCCCGGATCCGATGATCTCACTCGCAAGGCGTTGGTCATGGCCCGTGATCCCTTCGGCCGCGTCGATCACGAGCAGGGCCGCGTCCACGACCTTCAGCGTGCCTCGTGATCTCAGGAAGCTGAAGTACTCGACCGGATCCTTGATCTGGACCTCGCGACGCATCCCGGCGGTATCCACGATCCTGAGGGTCCTGTCGTCGTCTACTTCGAGGATCGAATCCACTGGGTCGCGCGTAGTTCCGGGCCGCGCGTCGACGATCGAGCGTTCCTCCTTCAGGAGTCGATTCAGTATCGAGGACTTGCCAACGTTGGGCCGCCCCACGATCGCGGCAGAGGCCCACCCCCGCCCGGGCCCCGCCCCTTTCTCGGGGAGCATCGCGACGAGACGCTCGAGTAGATCTCCGGATGCAGTGCCGTGAAGAGCGGAGACGGGGAGAGGCTCGCCGAGGCCGAGCTTGTAGAAGTCTGCAACGGGTGTGAGATCGTCCGGTCGGTCCACCTTGTTCACGGCGACTAGCACAGGCGTCTCTCCGCGCCTGAGTTTCACGGCGACTTCGAGATCATCCTGGGTCGGCCCCGTCGTCGCGTCGACGACGAAGACTATGAGGTCCGCGGCGGTCATCGCCACCTGGGCCTGCTCCGCGACGCGGGCGTCCAAACCCCGAGCTCCGGGCTCCAGTCCGCCGGTGTCCACGATCTCGAACCTGAGCCCTCCCCATTCCGCTTCGAACGACCGCCTGTCGCGCGTCACACCCGGGGTCTCCTGCACGATCGCGGCGCGCCGACCCAGGACCCGGTTGACGAGGGAGGACTTTCCGACGTTCGGCCGTCCGACCACCGCGACCACGGGGATGCCCGCAACCGTCCGATCAGTCATCGCGCGGGGTCCCACCGGGACGTTGGGAACGATGCGCAAGTCCTTCGGCGAGGGCGACGATCTCGTCGACGACCTCCTCGATGCTTCTCCCCGTTGAGTCGATCACCACCGCGTTCTCCGCCTGCACCAGCGGGGAGGTGGCCCGGCTCGCGTCGGCTTCGTCGCGCGCCCGTATCGCTTCGATCACGTCTCCCTCGGCCTCGCCGCCCTGGAGCGAACGACGTCGGGCGCGTTCTTCGAGAGTCGCGGTCAGGAACACCTTCACATCGGCATCCGGAAGGACCGCCGATCCGATGTCGCGACCCTCCATCACGACGTCCTCACGCCGGGCCGCGTCTCTCTGCAACTCGAGCAGAGCCCCTCTTACCTCCGGATCGGCCGCGACGCGAGAGACCATCGCCGTGACGTCCGGCGCGCGGATCCGGTCCGTTACGTCGGTTCCGTCTAGAACTATCCGCTCCCCTACCGTGCTAAGACGGAGGCCTCGTGCCAGCGCCACGAGCTGGGGGCCCCCGTCTACCCCCGCGTCCAGCGCGGCAAGCGCGATCGCTCTGTACATCGCGCCCGTATCCACGTAGCGGAACCCGAGCCGGCGCGCGACCTCGGCAGCAACCGTGCTCTTGCCGGCCCCGGCCGGACCGTCGATCGCGATCGCGGTCATCGGCGACCGCGCGCCTTGCCCAGAACGTCGAGGAACTCGGGGAAGGAGGTGTCGACCGCGCTCCACCCTTTAACCCTCACGTCGCCCTCCGCGACCAGCCCGGCAACCGCGAAAGCGAGCGCTACGCGATGATCCCCGCGCGAATCCACCTCCCCGCGGCTCAGCGCCGCGGGCCCCTCGATCGTCAAGCCGTCCTCTTCAGTGGCCACGTCGACGCCGAGGGTTCGCAGACCCGTCGCCACGGTTTCGATCCTGTCGGACTCCTTCACGCGTAGCTCCCCCGCCCCGCTTATGTGGGTAGGTCCGTCGGCCTGGGAGGCGGCGATCGCGACGATCGGGAACTCATCGATCGCCCGAGGCACGATGGCGGGATCCACCCGCGTCCCGACGAGCTGAGAAGCTCGTGCTCGTATCGTCCCGGTCGGTTCCCCGCCGGATACGCCGGTCACCTCCCATCCGATGTCGGCTCCCATGCTCCGCAGGATCTCGAGCGCTCCGATCCGGGTGGGGTTCAGCCCGACGTCTCTCACCTCGAGGTCCGACCCATCGACGAGGAGCGCGGCAACGACGAGGAAGAACGCCGAGGACACGTCCCCCGGGACTCGTCTGTCCGCGGCCGGCAGGGCGTCGACCCGCTCAACCGTGACGCGGGTGCCGTCGGTAACAACGGGAGCCCCGAGGGCGGCGAGCATCCTCTCGGTATGGTCTCGGCTGGCGGACGGCTCCGCGACCTCCGTCCGACCCTCCGCCGCCAGCCCGGCGAGGAGGAGCGCGGTCTTCACCTGGGCGCTCGCAACCTTCAAGTGGTGGTTGAAGGCTGTGAGCCCCCCTCCTCTTATGGTCAGCGGCGCGAGAGCGCCCTCGGAACGGCCGTCGATGCGCGCTCCCATGCTCCTCAATGGTTCGACGATCCGAAGCATCGGGCGACGGCGAAGCGTTCGGTCCCCGGTGAGGACGGTCACGCCGGGCACCGCGGCCGTCACGCCGGCGAGGGTGCGGATCGTCGTCCCCGAGTTGCCCGCATCGAGGACGTCCCCCGGCTCGGCGAGGCCGCCCCAACCGGAACCCTCGACCATCACTTGAGACTGATCCTCGTCGTCCCGCCGCAGCTTGGCACCCAGCTGTTCCAGACAGCGGCGGGTCGCCTCCACGTCGGCTCCGGTGTTGAGCCCGGATACCCGAGACGGCCCGTCTCCGAGGGCGGCGAGGATCAGTGCCCGGTGCGAGATGGACTTATCCCCCGGGATCGTCACGGACCCCGTGAGGGGCGGGGACGTCGATCTCTTTCGTCTCCTCATAGATAGGTTCCCTTATGTATCTCTCGACTTATCGACATATCGATTTGGCTATTCCGGGAGGCCACGGTCGACGTGGTAGCCGAGGTCCTCGAGCCTGGTCCGCAGCGCCTCCGCCGATCCCTCCCCCGCGATGATCACCTCGAGGCGGCCTCGCCCTCCCTCGGTCGAGTGGAAGAGGTTGAGGTCTTCGATGTTCGCCCCCAACTCACCGGCCGCGGTGGTGACCTCTGCGAGGACCCCGGGTCGGTCGGGCACCAGCATCGTCAGAGTCACCGGCGTCCCGGCATAGGCGGGCTTGGCGAACAGCTCCAGGCGCGCCGTCCGGGCCCCCTCGAGGAAGGTTCGGAGCTCGTCCCAGCGGTGCTCGATCAGCATCCGTCGAAGTCCTCGAAGTCGTTGCTCCAGGCCGTCTAAAGCATCAAGTATAGCTATACGGTTAGTCCGGAGGATCGCCAGCCACATCCCGCTCTCGCTCGCGGCGATCCTCGTGACGTCGCGGAACCCCCCGGCGGCCAGCCCGAGGAGCGCATCCTTGTCCCCCGCCCCGGCGGCGACCTCGACCAGGGCGCTGGCCGCCAGCTGGGGGAGGTGACTGAGGCGGGCGACCAATGCATCGTGAACCGCGGGATCGAGAGCGATCGGCTTCGCTCCCAGCCTGCTAACGAGGTCGGTCACCCGGGAATAGTCGGCCGATGAGGTACCGGCGGTCGGCGTGAGGACCCACCAGGCATCTTCGAAGAGGTCGGGGTCGGCGGCCTCGATCCCGTGCCGCTCGGATCCTGCCATCGGGTGGCCGCCGACGAACGACAGTTCCGGAACCGCCCCGGCGGAGCGGACCACCTCTCCCTTCGAGCTGCCCACGTCGGTCACGACCGTTTCGGCTCCGACCAGCCTCGCCACGTCCTCGACCGCCGCCGGGATCCGGTCTACCGGGAGGGCGAGAACGACGAGATCGGCCCCCGTCACCGCATCGGCGACCGATCGCGCCGCGTGCGTGACGGCCCCCCGCCGGACCGCGCCGGCAAGCGCCGCCGGGTCGGCGTCGTAACCCGCCACCTCGACGGTCTCGTCGTCCCTCCGGACCCGCAGGGCGATGGAGCCCCCGATCAGGCCGGTGCCCAGCACCGCCAGCCTCCGCATCTCTAAGCGTCTCCTTTACCGTTAATCCGGTAGATCCGAGGGAAGGCTCCGAGCCTCCCGAAGGTAGACGTGGCGTAGCTCGGCCGCGGCCCTGGCCGTGTAGAGATGGATGAGAACCCGGATACACCGCTCCAGGCCACCCTTCACCCCCACCTCCATGGCGCCGATGACCGGCACCAGGGAGAGGTCGGCGGCCCGGGCCGCGGCCGCGGAGAACCCGGCATCGAGATCCGGCGTCGCGGTGAAGATGATGCTCACCAGGTCGTCGGCGGCGAGACCGTTGCGCTCGATGAGGGTCCGGAGGAGTTCTACGGATGCGGCGACGATCTCCGCCTCCTCGTTGCGGGACGCGGTCGTCGCCCCGCGCAGTGCTCGGAGCCTCATCTCACCCGCCGGTGTTGTCGACATGTTGATCTATCCACTCGCTAAGGTCGGTATGGTCGGGAACCTTTCGCAGCTTGAGGGTGCGTAGCTATATGTCGCCTGGTCTACTTATAGACAAAACGACGTGACTCCTTATTCATAGGCCGGCGGCGCGGTACAGAGCCCGCACCTCGGCCGGCGCCAGCTTTCGATAGGTCCCCGGCTTCAGGCGGCCCACCTGTAACGGACCGATCGCAACCCTAACCAGTCGCTTCACGGGGTGCCCCACCGCCTCGGTCATCCGCCTGACCTGGCGGTTGCGGCCCTCAGTGATCGTCAGTCGGACCAAGGTCGCGCCGGCGCGCCGCTCGACGATGGCCGCCTGGGCGGGGGCGGTGCGCCCGTCGTCGAGGTCTACCCCCCTGGCGAGTCGGGTGAGCGCCCGGTGGCCGACGTGACCCTCGACCTCCGCCACGTAGACCTTCGGCACCTCGTAGCGAGGATGCGTCAGAGCGTTCGTGAGCTCCCCATCGTTCGTGATGATCAGCGCGCCCTCACTGTCCATGTCGAGGCGCCCCACCGGCCACACCCGGAGCTCGGTATCCAGTAGATCGAGGACCGTCGTGCGGCCCTCGGGATCGCTGGAGGTCGCCACGACGCCGGCGGGCTTGTTCAGGAGGTAATGGATGAGCTCGAACCGCAGCGGAACGGTAGAACCGTCAACTTCAACTTTATCCTTAGC
>JBOGXG010000004.1:0-3042 GCA_050694195.1 Actinomycetota bacterium
CAACCTCCCCCCGCAACTCATCGAGAAGATGATCTCGCTGGCGCTATCGCCTGCGACGTTGATAAGCCGGATCGCGCTGGTCATCGACTCGCGGGGAGGCATCTTCTTGGAGGAGGCAGACCGCGCCCTCGAAGCCCTGAAAGAGCAGGTGGACTTCCGCATGGTCTTCCTGGAGGCATCGGACGACGTTCTCGTGCGACGGTTCGATGCCACTCGTCGGAAGCATCCGCTAGAGAGTCACGACGTCGTTTCCGGCATCAAACGCGAGCGTGAACTGATGCGCTCCTTCCGGGATCGCGCCGATCTCATCATCGATACCAGCGAGCTGAGCTCGCGAGATCTTCGGATGAAGATGAGCGGCTACTTCGGAGGCGACGATGCTACGGACGGCATGAAGACGACGATCATGTCGTTCGGGTACAAGTACGGGCTTCCCTTGGACGCAGACATGGTTCTCGACGTGCGCTTCCTCCCCAACCCACACTGGATCGACGAGCTACGGCCGTTCACCGGGCTCGATCAAGAGATCCGCAACTTCGTGCTGAATCAGGATGCAACGGGAACGTTCATGGAACGCGTGAAGGATCTGCTGGCGGTGCTTCTGCCCGGCTATCAGGAGGAGGGGCGTCATTACCTGACGATCGCCGTGGGCTGCACCGGCGGACGTCACCGCTCCGTCGTGTTGGCCGACGATATCGGGGCGTTCATGAACGAGAAGGGGTTCCAGGCAAAGGTGATCCATCGCGACGTCGAGCGCTCCCCCCGGGTCAGTTGAAGGTCGTAGGCATCGGCGGGGGGCACGGCTTGGCGGTGACGCTGAAGGCCGCTCGCCTCTACGCCCGCGAGGTCTCCGCGGTGGTCACCGTCGCCGACGACGGCGGCTCGTCCGGAAGGTTGACGACCGAGCTCGGCATCCCTCCCCCCGGAGACATCAGGAACTGCCTCGTCGCGCTCGCCGACGGCAGCGACCTCGCGGCGACGTTCCAACATCGATTCACGCGCGGTGCGCTGGAAGGTCATCCGATCGGCAATCTCATAATCGCGGCACTTGCCGAGGAGATGGGGGACTTCGGTCTCGCCGTGCAGAAAGCGGGGCGCATGCTCGGCGCGCAGGGCCGGGTCTTCCCGGCGACGACGGAGCTGGTCGGTCTCAGTGCCCTCGTCGAGGGGGGCGTCGTCGAGGGGCAGGTTGCCGTTGCGACGTCCAAGCATCCGATCAGGTCGGTCCATCTTCGTCCTTCGACGCCGGAGGCTTATCCCCAGGCCGTCGATGCGATCCTCGGCGCCGATCAGATAGTCGTGGGGCCGGGGAGCCTCTACACGAGCGTCATCGCCACCCTCCTCGTGCCCGGCATCAACAAGGCACTCGCCGGCTCGCCGGCTCACCGCGTCTTCGTGTGCAACGCGCGCCAGCAACCCGGTGAGACCGAGGGGATGACGACGGCCGATCACGTGCGGGCACTGCTCGGCCACACCGGGCCGAGCTCGATCGATACCGTCGTGGTGCAGGAGCCCGCGGTGGAGGGGGGTGTGACGCTCGATGCGGCGGAGGTGGCCGGCCTCGGGCTCGTCGTCGTGACGGCCGATGTGGTGTCTGCCGACGGCGCCCACGATCCCGGCAAGCTGGCGAAGGTCCTGGCGGCGCTTCCCTCTCGCGTTTCTGGCGGCTAGGCCCGGCGCGGCTTGCGGCGCAGGTCTCTTACTATGGCATCAAGAGGATCAAGAGACCCCGTAGGAGGGATCGTCGATGACGACGCGTGTAGGAATCAACGGATTCGGACGGATCGGTCGCAACTATTTCAGGGCACTCTACGGAAAGACGACGGATCTCGAGATAGTTGCATTGAATGATCTCGCCGACCCCTCCCATCTCGCTCACCTCCTCCGGTACGACTCGGTCTTCGGCCGCTTCGGTGAGGACATCAAGGTCACGGACACCGGGTTCTCGGTAGACGGCAACGAAGTCCGGGTTACCTCCGAGCGCGATCCCGCGAACCTTCCCTGGAGCGACCTCGGTGTGGACATCGTCATCGAGTCCACCGGTTTCTTCACGAAGGCCGCCGACGCGGGGAAGCACATCCAGGCGGGCGCCAAGAAGGTCATCATCTCCGCCCCCGCGAAAGAGGAGGACATCACGATCGTCATGGGCGTGAACCACGACGAGTACGACTCCTCGAAGCACAACATCATCTCGAATGCTTCGTGTACGACCAATTGCGTGGTTCCGCTCGCGAAGATCCTGCAGGACAACTGGGGGATCGAGCGGGGCTTCATGACCACCGTGCACGCCTATACGAACGACCAGGGCACTCAGGACATGGTCCGGGAGGATCTGCGTCGGGCTCGAGCCGCGGCCATCAATATCATCCCGACGACCACGGGAGCGGCGAAGGCCGCCGCACTGGCGATGCCCGAACTCAAGGGGCGTCTCGACGGTCTCGCACTGCGCGTTCCGGTGCCCGACGGTTCGATCACGGACATCGTCGCGGTAGTGGGGGCCGAGGTGACGAAGGAAGATGTCAACAACGCCTATCGCGAAGCGGCTCAGTCGGCGGGCCTGAAGGGGATCCTCAAGTACACCGAAGACCCCATCGTGTCGAGCGACATCGTCGGCGATCCTCATTCCTGCGTGATCGACGCTCTATCGACGATGGCGAACGGGAACATGGTCAAGGTCCTCGGCTGGTACGACAACGAGTGGGGCTACTCGAACCGCCTGGTCGACGTCACGGAACTGGTCGCCTCCAAGCTCTAGCCGAGCCTGTGCTTTAGCCCGCACCATTCTTTTCCGCTTCAGGCACCGGAAGGGGTCCTGGATCGGAGAAGAAGGACCCCCGCGTCCGGCTACGCACCGCCTGTCGCGCGGGACACCGGGCACGAAAGACTGGCTCTACACTCGGCCCATGATCAACGGTCTGCCGACGCTCGACGATCTCGACCTCGCCGGCACCAGGGTCCTCGTTCGCTGCGACCTGAACGTTCCTCTCAAGGACGGGGTGATCGGGGACGACATGCGGATCCGTGCGGCCGTCCCGAACCTCG
>JBOGXG010000005.1:0-9517 GCA_050694195.1 Actinomycetota bacterium
GCTAGAGACTCTCCTTCAGATAGGCGATGACGTCCTCGAGACCCGGCCACGGGGTCTCGCAGATGACGGACGGCTCACCCGACGCCTTCACCATCGCCACGAGCGCGTACCGGTCCACCTTGCCCTCGGAGAAATTGGCGTGCCGATCGGCTCCAGTTCCCGGCTCGTCCCGAGAACTGTTCGCGTGCACGAGGTCGATACGTGCGGTGGCCACGAGCGCGCGCTCCACGACGTCGACCAGTTACTCCCCCGCCGCGTGCGCATGGCAGGTGTCGAAGCAGAACCCAACGTCGAACTCCTCGAGGTGCGTCCACAACTCCCCGAGCGTGTCGATGTAACGACCCATCGCGTTGGTGCCGCCGGCGGTGTTCTCGATAAGGATCGGCACGGGACAGTCCTCCAACTCCTCGAAGACCTTCCGCCAACGGACGAATCCCCGGTGGACGCCATCCTCGGCGTGTCCCGCGTGAACGATCAATCCGGCGGCTCCGATCTCTGCAGAGCGCTCGATGGCACCCGCCAGGATCTTGCGTGACGGGATCCGTACGCGGTTGTTCGGTGATGCGACGTTGATCAGGTAGGGCGCATGTACGTAGATCGGAAGCGTCGCGGCGGCCAGTTCGGCGGCATCCTCGCGCGGGGGCGGCTTCTTCCAGGATTGCGGGGGGCCCACGAACATCTGCAGGCAGGCGGCGCCGACGGCGGTCGCCTCCTCGACGGGAGCGGTGCCCGGAACATGTGCGCCGACGATCATGAAGAGGAAAGCTAATCCATGGCGGAGCCGTGCCGGCACCAACTTGCCCCTCGTGCCGGGTTAGGGAAGGATGCTCGGATGAAACTTCTTCGCGATGTCGCCGTCCGCCATCTCGTGACGGTCGAGCCGACCAACACCCTTCACCGGGCGGCGCATTCGATGACGGACCGCGATGTCGGGGCCGCCGTGGTGATAGAGCGCGAGCAGGTCGTCGGCATCATCACCGAACGCGACATCCTCCGTGCGGTCGCGGAAGGCACGAACGTGGAGGAGACGACGGTTGCCGACGTCATGACGCGCGGTGTCGTGAGCGGCGCGCCGGGCTGGGACCTCGTCAAGGCCGTCAAGACGATGTCGGACCGGGGGTTCCGACACCTGCTCGTCATGGAGATGGAGGAGCCGGTTGGGATCGTCTCGCTTCGCGATCTGATGAACGCCATGGTCGAGATGATTCAACCCGAGGACGCCTCCGCCTGAGCGACGAGTTCCTCGAGCAACATCTTCTGCATCTTCCTCAACCTCCACCTCAGGAACAACGAGAGAACGACGCCGAGTGCCCCCGCCGGGAGTTCAGAGATCAGGCGATGCGTCACCGTCACGGCCCCATCAGAGACACTCACGTCGTAACGGATCTTCATCCCCACTCCGACGACGACATCCTGGCTGATCCAAGTTGGTCCGGCGGACTCAGTAACACTCTGCCCGTCGACATCGAAGCCCATCATCGCGGCTCGCCCTCGAACGACGTCCCCCAGCTCGAGGTATCGCGCGCCCTTCGCTTCGATGATCTCCGATTGCCATCCGTGCCAGGTGGCGGGTGTGCGGATCAATGTCATGAGCGTCTCAGGCGAACAGCGAGCGGCCGCCGATCGTTCGATGGTGAAGCTGCGTCGTTCGTCCCTCACGGGGCGAGTGTAGTGGGGCACCGGGGCCGCGCCGAGGTATCCGGGCGTAACCTCAACCCATGACCGCGCCGAGACTAGGGATAGCTGCCGGGAACGCGCTGGGGGCCGACGCGGCGGCCGCGATCGCCAGGGAGGGAGGCAACGCGGTCGACGCATGTCTCGCGTCCGCGGTGATGGGATGGGTGGCGGAGCCCTTCTTCGCGTCGATCGGCGGCTCGGGTTTCGTCTCGGTGAGGACCCCGGACGGAGACGTCGAGGTTATCGACGGGAACCAGGCGATGCCGCACACGGTTCCCACCGAACCGGGTCAGGGCATCAAGCGCACCTACCTCGATTACTCGGACGGGATGTACACGGGCATCGGCGGCGGCTCCGTGGGGGTTCCGGGGATCCTCGCCGCGGTCCGACGGGCGTGGGAGCGCCACGGCGGCATCGACTGGGAGGCGTTGTTCGCCCCGGCGATACGGGCCGCTCGGGAGGGCTTCCCGTTCCCGGTCACTTCGGCCTACTACCTCTCGGTGACGTGGAACGAGATCTGGTCGCTCTATCCGGAGGCGCGGGAGATCTTCTCGCGCGACGGCCGTCCCCTCGAGGCGGGTGACCCGTTCGTGCAGCCGAAGCTGGCCGAGGCCCTGACACTCCTCGCAGAGGAAGGGCCACGCACCTTCTACAAGGGAACTCTCGCCGCGGCGATCTCGGATGCGATCAAGGTAGACGGCGGATTCATGGAGGTGTCCGACCTCGAACGCTACGAAGCGATGGTTCGCGCTCCGATCAGTTCGAGTTCGTTCGGATGGCGGATCGACTCGAATCCTCCGCCGGCATCCGGGGGCACGTCGCTCATACAACTCCTGGGGCAACTCGAAAGCGCCCGGCTCGACGACCCGATCGGCAGGCTGCGCGCGATCGTGGAAGCCCAGCGATCGGTGGCGTCGATGGCGCTCGAGGGGCAAGAGGACCCGGACACCGTCGTGGCCGAAGAGCTCGAGGCTCCGCCCATCAAACGGCGCTCACCCGCCACGACGCACGCCTCCAGCGCGGACGCCGACGGCTACGCCTGCTCCATAACCGAGTCCAACGGGTACGGAGCCGGACTCGTCGTCGAGGGCATGCTCCTCAACAACACGCTCGGTGAGGAGGAACTCAATCCGTTGGGGGTTCATGGACTCCAGCCCGGCGCGCGCTGTCACTCCAACATGGCACCGACGATCGCCACAGAGAGTTCCGGCGCGAAGGTGGTCGCGCTGGGGTCTCCCGGTGCCACGCGTATCGTCGGCGCGATCTCGCAGGCGTTCCTTCGCATCGCGGTGGACGACGACCCGCTCGCCGCGGCCGTCGCTGCCCCGCGCGCCCACGTCGATCCGCGGGAGGCGGGAGAGACGCTCTGCTACGAGCCGGGCTTACCGGGAGACAGCATCGACGGGCTCCTTCTTCGTCCCTACGACGAGATCCACATGTACTTCGGCGCGGTCCAGGCCGCCTCGGTGACCGAGTACGGCGACGTGGACGCGGCGCACGATCCTCGCCGTTCCGGAGGCAGTGCTCTGATCTGAGCAGGAGCCCGCCACTTCGCAAAAGCGCCGCCGCTCCTTTAGATTGAGTCGTCGGGGACCGCTAGGGAGGGAGAGCGTTCGATGCCGAGGATCTTCTCGATCAAGCCGGGGATCACCCTCAGGGGACGGAAGTTCAAGGGCATCCGCGGATTCGCAGGGAAGCCGCTCCACCCCCCCTTGACCGACATCCCGATCGGCGCCTACGTCCTGGCCGCCGTCTTCGACATCCTCAGCTTCATCTGGGGCGACTCGACCGTAGGTCGAGATCTCTTCAGGGCCGCGACGTACGTGATCATCGCCGGCGCGATCGTGTCACTACTGACCCTGCTCACGGGATTCTGGGACTGGCTCAAGTCGCTGGAGAAGCACACGCAGGCGTGGCGCACGGCGAACTGGCACATGGCCGTGATGCTCACGGTCACGGCGATCGTCGTCGCCGACATCCTCGTGCGGCTCGGCGACTTCGACACGGCCCGATCGGCCTCCGGTGTAGTGATGGTGTTATCTGCGATAGTCGCCGGCCTCGTCGCGTTCGGAGCGACTTACGGAGGAGAGCTCGTCTTCGATTACGAGTTCAATGTCGAGCAGAACTACGGCGCCGTCTGGGCGAAGTCCGACACCGACATCTACCCGAAAGACGTCTCAGATTCTTAGACAGAATCGTTGCTGTGGGGCCAACTCGTTCACCGCGGAAACCGACGTGAGTTTTCTGAACCGATCGAGTTGCTCCTGGAACAACAGATCTGTCTAAGAAATCAGACGGCGAAGCGGATGTTTAGGACGTCGCCCTCGTTCACCTCGTAGTCCTTGCCCTCGACGCGGAGTTTCCCGTTCGCCTTCGCCTTGTCCCACGAGCCGGCGGCGACGAGGTCCTCGTAGTGGACCACCTCCGCTCGGATTAAGCCCCGCTCGAGATCGGTGTGGATGGCTCCGGCGGCCTCGGGAGCCTTGGCTCCTTTCCGGACCTCCCAGGCGCGCGTCTCGTCCTCGCCGGTCGTGAGGAAGGTGATGAGGTCGAGGGCCCGGTAGGACGAGCGGATCACCAGATCGAGCCCCGGCTCGGCCACTCCGAAACCGCTCAAGAGCTCCTTGGCCTCGTCCTGATCCTCGATCCCCGCGACCTCGGATTCCAGCGCCGCGCTGATCGCGATCGATCCGTCCGGGAGCCCCGCCGGTAGGTCGCCCCCCTCGGCCACGTTCGCCACGACGATCCACGGCTTCACCGTGAGTGGTCCGTACCCCTTGAGAAGTTTCAGCTCGTTGGGATCGGTAAAGCCGCCGTCGCGGAGGGGGCGCTCCTCCTCGAGGAGAGCGTGGGCGCGCCCCAGCACGTCCACCTCCGCTTTAGCGTCCGCCTGCGACTTCGCCTTCTTCCGCGCTTTCTCGAGCCCGCTCTCGATGCTGCCGAGGTCGGCCAGTATCAGCTCCGCTTCGACCGAGGCGAGTTCCTTGGAGGGCTCGGCATCATCGCCGAACGCGCGCACGACGATCGTCAGTGCGTCCGTGGTGCGAAACTCCGCGATGCCCTGCGCGGTGAGCCCGCCGGGCACGTCGACGAAGCGAACCTTGGCGGCCACGACCTTCTTCGACGCCTCGATGTCGGCGAGCACGTCGAGCCGCTCATCCGGCACGTCGACCACGGCCTGGTTCGACCTCCCTCCCGCGCTGCCCGAGCGCGTCAAGGCGGTGAAGAGTGTCGACTTACCGGAATACGGGAGCCCGGCGATGCCAATGTCTTTCATCGCGCCGACAGTAACGGGATACGGTCGACCGATGGAAACGGGCCTCAAGGACAAGGGAGTCCTCGTTACGGGAGGAGCGGGAGGGATCGGCTCCGCCGTGGTTCGCGAGCTGGCCGCGGAAGGCGCGCGCGTGGCGATCCACTACCGCTCGAGCCGGGAGCGTGCCGAGAAGCTCGCGGCAGATACGGGAGGCACCGCCCTCCACGCCGACCTCACCGTCGAGGACGAGGTCGATGCGCTTATCCCCGCGGCGGTCGAGGCCCTCGGTCGTTTGGACGTGCTCGTAGCGAACGCCGGGGTGTGGCCCCCCGCAGAGGAAGCCGTATGGGCCATGTCGCTAGAGAGATGGCGATCCACGATCGCGTCCAATCTGGACAGTGTGTTCCTGTCGTGCCGGGCGTTCCTACGTCACGTGAAGGCGACGGGAACGGGCAACATCGTCATCGTCGGCTCCACGGCGGGCATCATCGGTGAGGCCGACCACGCGGACTACGCGGCCGCGAAGGGAGCGCTCGCCTCCGGCTTCCTCAAGAGCCTCAAGAACGAGATCGTGCGCGTTGCGCCGTTCGGTCGCGTGAACGTCGTCAGCCCGGGATGGACGAAGACGGAGATGGAGCGCGAGGCCCTCGCCGACCCCGGCCTCTCCGCGCGGATCACCCGAACGATGGCCCTCGACAAGCTCGGGCGAGCCGAGGATGTAGCCCGAGTGGTCGTCGCCCTCGCGTCCGATGAGATCTCCGGCCACGTCACCGGTGAGGTGATCACCGTGGCCGGCGGGATGGAGGGCCGGGTTCTCCGCGACCCATGACACGTGAGCCCGTGATGTGTCAGGGAAAACCTGACGTAATCCATCAGTCACGTTGGTCAGAGGATGCGGGCGCCGAGCGCGCTGGCGACCAGCTCCACTGCGAGCAGGCCGGTCGCGTCGGCGTGATCGAGGATCGGATTCACCTCGACCACTTCGATCGAGCTGAGCAGCTTCGATTCGAAGATGATCTCCATCGCCAGATGAGCCTCCCGGTACGACAGCCCGCCCTTAACGGGGGTGCCGACCCCCGGCGCGATCTCCGGATCGCAGACGTCGACGTCGAGCGACAGATGGACGAAGCCCGGCCCCCGTACGACATCCAGCGCCTCGTTCACCACTCCCGCCACACCGCGACGGTCTATGTCGTGCATCGTGAACACCCTCACGCCCAGCTCTCTGATCAATTCCTTCTCACCGGGATCGAGGGCACGCACTCCGATCAATGCGACGCGCCCGGGATCGACCCACGGGGGCTCCGGATATCCCTCGAGGTCGAAGCCACACCTGCCGAGCGCGGACGCGAGCGGCATCCCGTGGACGTTCCCCGAAGGCGACGTCTGCGGACGATTCAGGTCGCCGTGAGCGTCGACCCACAGGACGCCGCCGGTCCCCTGCGCCGCGTTCAGGCCGGCCAGCGTCCCCATCGCGATCGAGTGGTCACCACCTAGGACGAGCGGCATCTGCCCACCGTCACGGATCTTCCGCACCGCCCCGGCGAGTTGCGAACAAGCCGCAAGGATTTCCGGGAGGTACCGCACCTTCTCGTTCTCGACCGTCGCGATCTCGGGGATCTCGACCGCGACGTTCCCCCAGTCCTCGACGGCGATGCCGAGCCCTTGGAGACGCGCGTCCAGACCCGCGTATCGAATCGCGCTGGGACCCATGTCGACGCCTCTTCGGGACGCTCCGAGGTCGAGCGGCGCGCCCACGATCGTGACCTTCAAGTCGTCATCCATGGAACGATGTTGTCATGACGAACGCCGAAGGCAAAACGGCCGTGATCACCGGTGCATCTAGTGGTATCGGTGAAGCAACCGCGCGCCGGCTCGCGGCTGATGGATTCAGGGTCGTCATCGGCGCCCGCAGATCGGATCGCCTCCGGAAACTCGCCGGCGAGATCGGCGCCACGGCTCTGAGCTTGGACGTCACCGACGCATCATCCGTGTCGTCGTTCGCCGCCGAGGTAGACGAGGTCGACGTTCTCGTGAACAACGCCGGTCTGGCGTCCGGCCTCGAACCCGTTTCCAGCCTCTCCGAGGAGCGCCTCCGGGTGATGTGGGAGACGAACGTTGTCGGCCTCCTTCGCATGACCCAAGCGCTCCTCCCGGAACTCGAACGATCCGGGGACGGGCACATCGTCAACCTGGGATCCATCGCGAGCTTCGAGACCTATCCCGGGGGTGCCGGATATACGGCCTCCAAGCACGCACTGCGCGCGATCACGCGCACTCTCCGCCTCGAACTCCTGGGGAAGCCGATCCGCGTGACCGAAATCCTTCCCGGCCTCGTCGATACCGAGTTCTCCCTCGTCCGCTTCGATCAGGATCGCGACGCGGCGAAGAAACCGTACGCCGGCATGGACCCGCTGGTCGCGGAGGACATCGCCGACTGCATCGCCTGGGCTGTGACCCGGCCCCCACACGTGAACATCGACGAGATAGTCGTGAGGCCCACCGCGCAGGCAACCGCTACGAACGTGGCTCGTCGATCCTAGGAGCCGGTCGGTCGTCGGTTTCCGTCGGGGGCGAGGGCTCATGCTCGGCCTCGGCGATCGCGGACTCCACGCCGGCTACCCCGCCGGCCTCGGCGCCGGGAGTTGCCTCGGGGATCACGTGCGGATGCTTCGGAGGGATCTTGAGCGACAGCACGACCGTCGCCAGGAGGACCGAGATGATCACTGCCAGCGACAACCAGATCGGCACGTGAACGTCGGCCGCCTCGAGAAGCATCTTCGATCCGACGAAGGCCAGGATCACGGCGAGCCCGTACTTCAGCAGGTGGAACTTATCCATGCTGCCGGCCAGGAGGAAATAAAGGGCTCGGAGGCCGAGGATCGCGAAGACGTTGGAGGTAAGGATGATGAATGGATCGTCGGTGATCGCGAAGATCGCGGGGATCGAGTCGACCGCGAAGACGATGTCGGTGATCTCTATGAACAGAAGGGTCACGAACAAAGGCGTCGCGAGCCGCTTCCCGTTCTGCACGGTGAACAGCTTCTGTCCCTCGAACTGATGCGTGGTCGGGAACCGTTTCACGAAGAACTTGATTATGGGATTGTCTTCAGGGTGGACCTCTTCGGTCCCCTTAGCGATACGGAAAGCGGTGAAGATCAGGAAGGCGCCGAAGACGTAGATGACCCATTCGAACTGCTCGATCAGGGCGACGCCCGCGGCGATGAAGATGCCGCGGAAGATCATCGCCCCCAAGATCCCGTAGAAGAGAACCTGATGCTGGAACGCCTTGGGGATCTTGAAGTACGAGAAGATGACGATGAAGACGAACATGTTGTCGACCGATAACGAGTACTCGATCAGATAGCCCGCGAAGTACTCGGCCGACGTGCCCCCGTCCTTCCAGAACGCCACGACGATGCCGAAGATGACCGCGAGAGACACCCAGATGGCGACCCAGGTTGCGGACTCCCGCGTCGTCGGTTCGTGTTCCTCCGCGTGGAACAGCTTGAGATCCACGAGGAGCATCGCGAGCACGAAGGCGATGAAGTCTGCGTACAGGTACCAGGGTTCCAACCTGCCTCCGAAACACTTCGGCCGGCACTAAGCTGCGCGGCGTTCGACTAGGAGAAGGACATCTGATCTCTGGAACAGGATAGAGGAACGACGGAAGTCGCCGACACGAAGCCGAGGTCGCGTACCGCCCGGCGCCCCGAGCCCGCCGGGGTCGGGTTGGCGGTGGCATCCGCTGCCGCCTTCGGGACCGTTGCGATCCTGGCGAAGAACGGATACGACGAAGGCGCCGACCCCTTACCGCTACTCGGTTATCGCTTCGTCGTGGCGTCCTTGCTGCTCCTGTGTCTGGCGGCCGCGCTGCGACGGTCCATCGTCCCGAGCCGCGATGTGGTGCTGAAGCTTCTATTGCTCGGCGGCATAGGCTTCGCCGTCGAGTCGACGCTCTTCTTCATCGCCCTCGACCGCGCGCCGGCGGGGATCGTCAGCTTGGTCTTCTTCAGCTTCCCCGTGCTTACGGCTCTCATCAGTTGGGCGCTTCGTCTCGAACCGATCACACGAAGGACACTCGTGGCCCTGGCGCTGGGAACCGTCGGGGTGATGTCGATATTCAGCGTCCGTCACGTGAGCCTCGACGGCCCGCTCCTGTCTCTCGCCGCGGCCGTCGCGGTGGCCATCTACTTCACCGGCACCGGGATCGTGATCAAGGGTCAGGATCCGATCGTGGGAGCGATATGGACCGCGGTCGGAGCGGCGGTGACGGTCCTCTCCGCGAGTTACCTGCTCGGGCAGGACTTCCCGATCGAAGCCCTTCCGTCGGCGATCGCCCTCGGTGTTGTCACCGCCATCGCTTTCGTGGCCATGTACGTTGCGATCTCCTTGATCGGTCCCTCTAAGACCGCCGTTGCACAGATGCTGGAGCCCGTCGTGACGGTGGTCCTCGGCGTCCTCATCCTCGACGAGGTTGTCACCTTCCGGATCGCGGTTGGGGCCGCACTGATCGTGGCCGCGCTCCCCATCCTCGCGGCCCAGAGGACGGAGGCGCCGCCCCCGGGGGACTCTGTCTAACGC
>JBOGXG010000006.1:0-6096 GCA_050694195.1 Actinomycetota bacterium
CTCAATACCTGTCGTCAGATGCCCCGGGGACCATCACGGGAGCCGCGGCTGCGGTCGCCGGAGCGCTGACCCTCGTTGTGCTGGGGTCGCTCATCGAGGGGTGGACCGACGTGCTCGCCGCGCTCGAGCTGTTGGCCGGCGCGGTGTTGTTGGGCGCCGTCACCAACGGGATGATGCTCGGCCATTGGTACCTGAACCAGCCCGGGCTGAAGCCGGGCGCACTGGCGCGGCTCACGCAGTTGTCGGTGGCGGGGGTGGCTGCAGCGGCGATCCTCGGTCTCGTCGCCATTGGTAGGCTGACGAGCGCGACGACGGAAGGGGCGGTCCTCGGTCTGTCCGGCTTCGGAGACGACTTCGGCGTCGCCTTCTACGGGATCTGGCTGTTGCTGCTCGGCTTCACGGGCGTCGTCGTGTGGGCGGCTCGCCGGTGCATCAAGATCCGTTCGATCCAATCGGCCACCGGGTTGTACTACGTCGCGATCCTGACCGCCGGGGTGGCCGAGTTCCTCGTCCGCTACCTGATGGTCAACGCGTCGTGAATGTCGGCGCGACGACGCGCGTCGGCGTCACGCTGCCGCAGTTCTCGGGCGACCCCCGACGTTTCGCGGAGGGAGCCGCCGCGGTCGAAGAGTCACGCCTCGACTCGCTCTGGGTGTTCGATCACCTGTGGCCCCTCTCGGGAGGAAAGGAGAGGCCCGCTTTCGAGGCGTGGAGCTCGCTCGCCTGGCTGGCGCGGAGAACCGGACGCGTGCAGATCGGGACGCTCGTTACGCGCTCGTCGCTCCGACATCCAGCGCTCCTGGCCAAGATGGCCGCCACCGTGGCATCGATCGCCCCGGGCCGCGTAACCGTAGCTATCGGCAGCGGTGATCAGATGAGCCGCGCCGAGAACGAGGCGTTCGGGATCCCTTACTACGCGGAAGGAGAGCGGATCGATCAACTCCGCTCAACGGTTGAGACCGTGATCAATCTGCTCCGGGGCGGGAGCTTCTCGTTGCGCGACGATCACGTTGCCATCACCGATCTCACGGTGAGCCCGAGGCCGTCTCCGGCGCCGCCCGTCTGGGTCGCGGGTCGGTCGGACGACGCGATCGAGGTCGCGGCGACGCTTGCCGACGGGTGGAATGGGTGGGCCGGCAGCCCCGAACGGTTCGCCCAGGACGCCGGCAACCTTGTCGAGATGGCCGAGGGCCGAGCGCTGGAGATCACGTGGGGCGGGCTCGTCGTGCTGCGCGCCACCGACGCGGCCGCGGCCGCCGCGCTGGGAGGTCGCTCGCCGCGAGGACTGGTGGTGGGGGGGCCGGGTACGGTCGCCCGCAAGCTGCGCCGCTATATCGACGCCGGCGCGCGCCATCTCATCATCACCTTCGTGGGGGAGTGGAACGTCGCCCAGGTGCGACTCCTCGCGGAAGAGGTCGTCCCTCGGCTGCGGTGACCATCTCGCGGGCACCTTGGTACCCCCAGGGGGTATAGGATGGCGACGATGAAGACGGACCGAACGGATCAGATAGGCGGACCCGGAGCGGGCGACGCCCGAGTGGTGGAGTTCGCGATCGAGGGGATGACCTGCGCCTCTTGCGCCCGCCGGGTCGAGCGAGCCCTAGGGGAGCACGACGGGGTCGCGGAGGCGAGCGTCAACCTCGCCACGGAGCGAGCGGCGGTTAAAGCGGGTCCCGAGGTGACCGCGGCCGCTCTCGTCGACGCCGTGGACCGCGCCGGCTACAAACTGATTCCCCGCCGCGGGCACGGTGACGTCGACGGAGGCACGAGCCACAGCGCACACGAGGGACACGACCACGGGATCGAAGTCGGCGCGGAAGACCAGCGGACCCGGACCGCCCTCCGAGACTTCCTACTGGCCGCGACGCTGTCCGTTCCCACGTTGCTGCTCGCGATGTTCGGCCCGATGGATGGCTGGACGCGCTGGTTGCAATGGGCGCTGATCACCCCCGTCGAGTTCTATGCCGGCCGAAGGTTCCTCTCCGGAGCGTGGAAGCAGGCGCGTCACTTCGCAGCCAACATGGACACGCTCATCGCGCTCGGAACGCTCGCGGCGTACTTCTACAGCGTGTACTCGCTCTTCGACGACGGCGAGATCTACTTCGAAACAGCCGGCGTCATCATCACCTTCCTCCTGCTCGGGAAGTACTTCGAGCATCGTTCGAAGAGCCGCGCGTCCACCGCGATCAAGGCCCTCCTCGAGCTCGGCGCCAAGGAGGCAACGGTCATCCGCAACATGTTCGAGCGCATGATCCCCCTGGGCGAGGTGCGCGTCGGCGACATCATCAGGGTACGACCGGGAGAGAAGATCCCCACCGACGGCAGCATCATCGAGGGCCGTGCATCGGTGGACGAATCGATGCTGACCGGCGAGCCGGTTCCCGTCGACAAGGGGCCGGGCGACGACGCGTACGGCGCAACCGTGAACCTGTCGGGCACGCTCTTGATGCAGGCCACGCGGGTCGGATCCGACACCGCGCTGTCGCAGATCGCGCGCCTGGTCGAGCAGGCGCAGACTCGCAAAGCGCCGATCGAACATCTCGCGGATCGAGTTTCGGCGATCTTCGTTCCCGTGGTGATCCTGATCGCCATCGGAACGCTGGCGGCGTGGCTGATCACCGGGGATCCCGTGGAGGATGCGATCCTCACCGCGGTCGCGGTGTTGATCATCGCCTGTCCCTGCGCGATGGGTCTCGCCACTCCGGCCGCGGTGATGGTCGGAACCGGACGGGGCGCCCAACTCGGCATCCTGATCAAAGGTGGAGATGTGTTGGAGCGGGCCGGCGATCTCGACGCCGTACTGCTGGACAAGACGGGGACACTCACCGAAGGACGGATGGAGCTCACCGACGTCGTGCCGGATGCGAGTAGGGACGACCTTCCGGCAGACGAGTTCCTGAGGCTCGTCGCGTCGCTGGAGAACCTCTCCGAGCATCCCATCGCCCGGGCGGTGGTCGAGGGGGCCGAGAGGCGAGGTGCAGGACCGATCGAGGCCACCGACTTCGAATCGCTTGCCGGGCTCGGGGTGAGAGGCATCGTCGCCCGTCGCAAGATGGCCGTCGGCCGCCGGGCGTTCCTCGACGGAGCGTCCGCGACCCCGCAGATCGACGACGCCGCGCGGGCTCTAGAGGCGCAGGGAAAGACCGTTATCTGGGCGGCCGACGATGCCGGGATACTCGGCGTCCTCGCGCTCGCCGACGCGGTCAAGCCCTCGGCCCGCTCGGCCGTTGCATCCCTTCATCGACAAGGGTTGAAGGCTCTGATGATCACGGGAGACAACCAGACCACCGCGGAGGCCGTCGCGCGCGAACTCGGGATCGACGAGGTGTACGCCGAGGTGCTGCCGGAGGACAAGATCGCGAAGGTGAGAGAACTGCAAGAGGCGGGCCATACGGTCGCCATGGTGGGAGACGGCATCAACGACGCCCCGGCCCTGGCTCAAGCCGACCTCGGTATCGCGATAGGAACCGGGACCGACGTCGCGATCGAGGCTGCGGACCTCACGTTGATCGGCGGGGATCCCTCATCGGCGGCCGCGGCCATCGACCTCTCGAGGCGCACGTTGTCGACGATCAAGCAGAACCTCTTCTGGGCGTTCGCCTACAACGTCGCCGCGATCCCCCTGGCTGCGCTCGGCCTCCTCAACCCGATGATCGCAGCGGCCGCCATGGCCTTCTCCTCCGTAAGCGTTGTACTGAACGCCCTTCGCCTGAGAGGCTTCACCCCACCCCCCGTTTCTTAGACAGAACTGTTGCTTCCCGAGCAACTCTTTCGTCTCAGAAACCCGGGTTGCTATCCATGCTCTCCCGTTTCAGAAGCGTCGGCGTCTATCTCAGCCCGTGGATCTTCGTCGACGCGAACCACCGACGCGCCTGTTCCATCAGGCCGGCCAGATGTGGGGCCTTCGCGTTCATGTATCGATCTCGGTCGGTGGTGAAGTGGGATGCGGCCTCGCGTTTCTGTTCTCCGTACTTCTCCGCGATGATGGGATGGGCCCTGAGGAATTCACGGAATAGAAGGTGATCCGACTCCCAGTCCTTGCCGCTTTCGCAGACATGAACGTGGAAGAGGGTCCGATCGTCCAGGTCGAGTTTGTAGAAGCGATGGCGCGGCTCGTCGTCGGGGCGGTGGATGTATCCCATGCCGAGCAGCGGCTCGTGGTAGCGCCCGGCGGGATCGAACGCCGCGACTGAGATCTGGATGTCGATTATCGGTTTCGCGAGCATGCCCGGCACCGAGGTCGAACCCACGTGATCGATGCGCTCGATCGCATCGTCGAGTCCCCGCCGAAGCCTTTCCCGCTCGGCGGCGAAGGCGACTGGCCACTCCGGGTCGTAACCCACGATGACGATGCTCGAGCCCATGCCGACCATCTCGCTATCTTCTTTCATGCAGAATGACCCGTATGTCCGTCACGATGTTGCTCGACGCATCGAGCCTGGTTTACCGGGCTTTCTTCTCCGTCCCGAAGACGATCACGGATCACTCGGGCAATCCGGTGAACGCCGTGCGGGGCTTCATGGACATGTCGGCGCGTCTCAAGATCGAGCGGGGGCCCGACGAAGTGATCGCGGTCTTCGACGCCGACTGGAGGCCGGCCTTCCGGGTCGCCGCCTATCCCGGCTTCAAGGCCGATCGACCGGAAGAACCGCCGGAGCTGACGACACAGTTCGACCTGCTCCCGGCGGTCCTCGACGCGGCCGGGATGCCGCGCGCGGAGGCTTCCGGGTACGAGGCGGACGATGTCATCGCTACGCTGTGTGCAACCGTGAGCGGCGACGACCGCGCGCTCGTGGTCACCGGCGATCGCGACCTCATCTGTTTGGTCAGGGATCCTCACGTGGGGATCTTGTTCACGCTCAAGGGGGTGACGAACCTCAAGCTGTTCGATGAGGCCGCGGTGGAAGAGACGTACGGACTCCCTCCCTCGCGCTACTCCGAGTTCGCGATGCTGCGCGGCGATCCCTCGGATGGGCTCCCCGGCGTGCCCGGTGTAGGCCCTAAGACCGCGGTCAAGCTGTTGCGGGAGTACGGCTCCATCGACGAGGTCATCGCCCACAGCGAGGATCTGACGCCGCGGTTGAGGCAGGCGTTCGATTCGTCCCGCGAGTACCTCGCCGCGATGCGCACCGTCGTGCCGCCGGTGACGGACCTTAAGGTCGAGTCGACCGTGATGACGCGGGACGAGGAGCGACTCCTCCGCCTCGCCGCGCAGCACAACATCGAAGGTCCGGCGCGCCGCTTGCTGCAAGCGCTCGGAGATGGGTAGAAGGACGGCATGACAAGGATCTATCTCGTGCGCCACGGCGCCACCCAGTGGAACATCGACAAGCGCGCCCAGGGCACGGCCGACATCCCTCTCACCCCCAAGGGGATGGAGGAAGCGCAGATAGCGAGGGAGGCGCTGGCGAACATCCCGATGGAAGCCGTCTACTCCAGCGATCTCGTCCGGGCGGTCGAGACGGCGCGCCCGATCGCCGCGGCCCACGGGCTCGAGGTCGACACCGATCCGGACTTCCGGGAGATCGATCAGGGTGAGTGGACCGGACTCACCGTGGAGGAGATCAGGGAGCGCTGGCCGGACAGATGGGGCCCGGCACGCCACTACTCGCCGCGACCGGGCGGGGAGGCTCCGGACGACGTCCGTCGGCGGGCTCTGGCCGGACTCAAGCGGGTAGTCGAGGCGCATCCGGACGGGGACGTCGTGATCGTGAGCCATGGAGGGACGATCCGATGGATCTGTGCCGAGGCCCTCGGCTACGACGCTCACCGTTCCGCTCGCATCCGGGGACTCGGGAACGGGGGCATCGTCAGCATCGAAGCGAAGATGAGCGACGGCCTCCTGGTTCTCGGGAACCTCACGCGGCTCGACGGGAACACACCGGACCTCGACGACCCGAACGACTGAGCTCCACATCGAACCGCGGCCGTTTTCCTGCACCGGAACGGGCCTCGGGTCCGCGAACGAGGCTGCTAGTTTGTCCCCATGGAATTCCGACGCATAGAGCGTTTCCCGCCTTACGTCTTCTCGATCGTGAACGACCTCAAGATGCAGGCGCGCCGGGCCGGCGAGGACATCATCGATCTCGGCATGGG
>JBOGXG010000007.1:0-7967 GCA_050694195.1 Actinomycetota bacterium
AGACGGAACTGTTGCTCTCCGGCTAACTCTTTCGTGCCGGAAGTGGCGCCCCGCCCCTCAGGGGAAGCGGCGCCACTCGAAGTGCATCCCGTCCGGGAGAGGCCAGCGACCGCCCCACGTAAGGCCCCACTTGCGCATCGTCTTGACCAGTCGCTTGTCCTGATGCGGCGGCCGTCCGAACTGGTTGTTCCGGGTGTTGATGTCGAAGGCGATGCCCCACGAGTGGCGGGACAGCCGCACCCCCGGAGGCGAACCGACGAAGCGAGCGTTGTAACAGCCCGCGTACTCGTTCGGACGGACGAGGTGAGCCAGGCCCCGCCGCTTCAACTCACGCAAGGCTCCCCGCATCTGACGGAATAGCTTGCGATGGCAGGTGACCGTGCCGAGTATGGGGACGCGTTCGCTCCGGATGTGACGCCCCACCCACTTCCCCTGGATCGAGATCGGCCCCGAGGTTGCCGGGCGGGCCGCGAACTCGCCGAAGTTCCGCTTGAACTTCATCTGCGTGCTGACCGAGTGCGCGTATCTCAGGAACCGTGTTTCGTTCTGACTCTTGATCTCGAGCGGCAAACCACGGTGGGTCACGCTCTCGATCGCGCGCCGCATCGCCCGCCGCGAGACATCCTTGTCCGCGCGTATCAGGAAATAGCGTACGGAATGCTTCCAAGCTCGGGGGACTGGTTTGGCCATCAATCCTTCGAAACCCTGGGTAACGACGTCGGGTACGACCTTGATCACGCGCGCCTTCCTCGATCGCAGTCGAAGTCGCAAACCATCACCCGCGTCGCGGATCTTCTCCTCCGAGACCGGCATCAAGAGTCGCCCGCCGCGGAGTTTCCGAACCGCCGGGCGGTACTGCACGGGGACGAACTTGCTGAACGGGCCCGGTGCCACGACGCCGACCTCGAAGGGGAACCCGTAGCCGGCCGGAGGGCGATCGACGGCCCGGCCCCCGATACGAGAGCCAAGGATCCAGTCGAGCCCGACGATCACCGGGGTTGCCGCGCGCACGCCGCGCACGCGTTCGAGTGCTCGCTTGGCGTTCGCCGGCAGGCCCTGAGGCGACCACGCGACGAAGAGCTTGGGCGGGGTGAACCCGCTCCCGCCGCCGGTCTCCGCCGGCGATCGTTCCGGTGGAGCGATCAGTAGGAGGGCGACGAACAGCGCGGTCGTCGCGCCGAGCCATCTCCGTGGTGGTGTTAACGGCACGAGGAAACCTTAGCCGGTGTGTCGCCGGTCTTCGATGGCGTTGGGCGATGGTAGACGGGGCGCGCGTTGAACCCGTGAAGCATCGAGAGGTAGGTTCCTCGCCATGACCACCACCGAGCATGCCTTCGACGTCGGGACCGCGCTCGAGCCCTTGGGAGGGGGTCGCTACCGCGGTCGCGTCGACGAGGATTGGTGGATCGACAAGGGCCCGAACGGAGGCTATCTCGCGGCGGTCGTCCTGCGAGGCTTGATGCTCGAAGTGAACGATGCGGCGCGGCTCCCTCGCTCGCTGAGCGTCCATTACGTGGCCCGTCCGGTCGAGGGAGTGGTAGAGGTCGCCGCGGTCCTCGAGAGGGTGGGCCGGTCGACGACGGCGACGACCGGGCGGCTGACGCAGGACGGCGAGTTACTGGCGACCGCGCAGGCTGTTTTCTCGGCGGCTCGGAACGGGCCCAGTTTCGACGACGATCCGGCCCCCGCGACCCCGCCGCCGGAGGAGATCCCCGAGCTAGAGGTGCCGAAGGAGATGTTCCCCCGCTTCGCCTGGAACTTCGATTACCGCTGGGCGATCGGCAGCCTTCCCTATTCGGCCGCGGAGCGAGCGCTGTCCGGCGGCTGGATCAGGCCGAAGTCGCCGCGCCCGCTCGATCCCCTGCTCGTCGCCACCTACGCCGACGGATGGCCGCCCTCTCTCTTCGCGCGGCTGCAGACCCCCGCGGCCGTCCCGACGATCGATCTGACGATCCACTTCCGCGCGCCGGGCGAGCTGGCGCACGCGCCGGACTGGACCCTCGTTAGCTTCGAGACGAAGGTGGCCGCCGGCGGATTCATCGAGGAGGACGGCCGCATCTGGGACAGGAACGGGGTCCTCCTCGCACAGTCGCGCCAACTCGCGCTCTACCAGGATCCTCGCTAGCTCTCAGTCCCGCCCCGCGCGCCACGACCTCAGGTTGATCGACACGATCGAGCGCGAGTATGTGAGCCCGGGCTGCGGTCCGCCGGCGATGACGTAAACGCGCGTGCCGACTGCGACGACGGCCACCCCATGGCGGGAGACGGGCATGTCGGGGAGGCGGCGCCATCTTCCGCTCCGGGCGTCTAGAGCCTCGGCTTCGTCGAAGGTGCCGTCCGGTCCTTCGCCTCCCGCGGCCACGATGAAGTCATTGGTCGTGGCGGACGCCGCGAGGCCACCGCGCGCCGTCGGCATCGGTCTTTTCCGCTTCCATGATCTCGATGCCGGCCGGTAACGGTCGTGGCGCGCGGTGTTGGAATCCAATCCTTGCGTGCGGCCCCCGACGACATGCAGGATGCCGTTCGACGCGGCCACCCCGAGATGCTGGCGCGCCGCCGGCATGCCCTTCCTGCTCCGCCACGCATCGGTTCTGGGGTTGTACACGTACGTGCGCTTCGAGAGCCCCGAGGCCGTGACACCTCCGGCGATGTAGATCCTGTTGCCGATCGCGGCGGCGCCACCGGCGCCCAGCGGCACCGGAAGGCGCGCCCGGGCGCGCCATCTCCCGTTCCGCAGTACCCAGGTTCGGTCCGTCGGGTTGGCGACACCCGGCCCCTTGTAACCGCCGAACACGTAGAGGTCCCCGTCGTGGACCGCGGCCATCGCGTGGTTAACCGCCAACGGGAGCCGCGGCCCCCTGCGCCACTTGTCTTTCTCGATGTTGTAGACCTCGACGGTACGAACCGTTCCGTTGTCGCGGGCGAAGCCGCCGATCACGTAGATCCGTTCGCCGAGTGCCGCTCCCACGACCTCGGTGCGCGCGGTCGGCGCGCGGGCGAGGCGTTCCCACTTCGATCGGGCCGCAGCCTCTGGAGCCGGAGACTCGGTTGTCGTCGAGCACGACGCCGACAGCCCGAAGACGATGAGAGCGATCCCTATCCTCCGCCTCATAGGAGCATCGTAGCGAGAGGCTCTCCCGAACGTTCGCCCAAGGGATTTCCGGTGCACCAAATGTGCACATAGCGCAGTGATTCTGAGTAAGAAAACGGGGGGTTAGGGGAGGTAGGGCATCGGGTCGGTGGGGCTTCCGTTCACCCTCACCTCGAAATGGAGGTGGTCCCCGTAGCAGTTCCCGGTGCACCCGACGTAGCCGATGATGTCGCCCTGATCGATGCCCGCCCCCGACGACGTGTTGAAGCTCGACATGTGCGCATAGAGCGTTGAGTAGCCGCCGCCGTGATCGACGATCACCGTGTTCCCGTAGCCGGAGTAGCTGCTCGCCATGATCACCCGGCCCTCTTTGGCCGCCACGATCGGCTGACCCGTGTATCCGTTTATGTCGATACCCGTGTGCATGCGGCCCCAGCGCGGACCGTACGGCGAGGTGATCCCGCCGTTGAGAGGCCAGATGAAGCCCCGGTTCGAGGTGCCGAGCGCCGCCACCGACGCCTTCGCCTGCGCCTCGAGGATCTTCTGCTTGATGCCGTCGATCTCGCTCTCGAGATGGTCCTCGCGATCCTTGTTCGCGCCGAGCCGGACGTTCAGTTCGGCGAGCGCGGCCGTGAGTTCGGTGCGTTTCTCGATCTGTGCGCTCTGGAGCGACGAGCGATCCTTCAGCACCGCCTCGAGCGCCTCCTTCTCCTCGAACAGTTCCTCATGCTGACCCCGGACCTTCACCTGCAGGCGGCCGAATCTGACGAGGGCCCCCGTGTTCTCTTGGGCCGCGACCCCCAGCAGCGCCATCCGCTCGTCGAGCTCGGTCAGCGACTCCGAGTTCAGCAGGACGTCGAGGGTGTCCGTGGCGCCGGCCTTGTAGAGGGCGACCGCCTGCTCGGTGGCGGCGTCCTCGATCTTGTCGATCTCGGCCTGGGTCTGGTCTATCCGGGCCTCGGCGGCGTGCACCTTGGCCTCCGCCTCGGCGATGTCTTCGTTGAGGCCGTTGATCTCGATCTGCAGCCGGGTGAGAGAGCGGTTGAGGGCGTCGACCTTCTCTTCGATGGTCCCGGCGGCGGCCTCGTCGGCCTCGATCTGGTGGCGGACATCCTCGAGGGTGGAGCTCTTGTCCTCGAGCTCGGACCTGGGGCCGGCGAAGGAGCCGACGGCGGGGATCAGAAGGGTCGCGAAGGCGATGAAGACAAGCAGACCGCGCTGAGTCCTCACTCCTAGGTTGTCTCCATTCGTACTCGGCTTCGGGTCGTGTCTCAAGGCCCGCGAAGACCCTCGTGCCGGCCGCCCCCCTCCAGGCTTTCCCTCCCCGGGGAGTGGGCCGCCGGGCATCCTGCCACAGCCTCCCGCGAGCGGCAAACTCACTCTCTGATTCTCCGCCACGGTCCGGCATCCCTCCCGGCAACCCAGGAAAAGGCGCGTCGGGGGCCGTGGCGGACCGCGAAGAAAAAGACCCTCCGACCCTTGCGCCCGGCCCTCGGGACCCCTAGATTTCTCGCTGCACCCGTTGAGTTGTAAACCGGCCTAGCCGGGATGAAGGCTCGGCGGGTGCATCTTTTTGCCCCTCCATCCCACCTTGCCCGGCGGTCCCTAGAATGGGGCGATCCTGTTGGGCGAGAGAGGGGGAGCCAGTGGGCGACCGTGAGCTGACCGGGCTGGAGGCGGCCATCAAGGCCCTTCCGGGGGTGCTCGGCTGCGTGATCCTCCTCAACCGGGATGCCACCGCCGCGGAGATCCAGGTCTTCACCCAGATGGGCATCGTCGTGGCGGACGTCGAGCAGGCGATCAACCGGGAGGTCGAGACGTCGGATTCCGGCCTCGAGGTCCGCGGGATCCACGTGTTCGAGCTCGAGGCCGAGGCACTGCCCGGCGACCGGGCCTCTCTGGAGGAGGCGGCCCGCCTCGCCGAGGAGGAGGCGCGGGCACGCAGCAGCTTCGGAGATCTCGTCGGGCCCGAGCCCCGGGGGCGACCGGGTTCGGGGCTCCGGAGCAGGCCGGTCCTTCAACGCGTGGTGCTCTCGGCCAGCGACATCGAATCCGAGGCGGAGGTGGCACTCGACGCCCAGGAGGACCGGCAGGTGGTCGGCGTCGCCTCGGGGGAGAAGACCGCCTACAGCCTGAAGGTCGTCGCTGAGGCGGCGCTCCAGGCCTGCGCCCAGCTCGTGGAGGGCTTCGAGACCGACCTCCGAGGCGCCTCTCTGGTGACGCTCGCCGGCGAGGAGGTCGCGATGGTCCTACTCAAGCACTCCGGGGGGCCTGATCTCGTCGGCGCCGCACTGCTGAGACAGGGGTCGCCGGCCGAGGCCGTCGTGCGGGCGACCCTCGACGCGGTCAATCGCCAGCTGCTCCGCTGGAACTGAGGCGCGCGTCGGCACGACCTGTTATCTTGGAGTGCTATAGGAGTGCGGCGGCCCGGCTAGGCGCTGCTCCTGGTGACCCATAGTAGGAACCCTGAGAACCCGCGCGTGTCGACCCACGCCCAACCTCAAGGAGGCCGTTCCATGCCCAGCACCCTCAAGGACGTTCCCGGATTCGCCCCCCACGGAGGAGCGCTCGAGCTCCGGATCGCAGGGCAGGAGGAGGTCGCCGAGCTTCGAGCGAAGGCGGTCGAGCTCCCGGCGATCGAGGCGAAGTCCCGGCGCGTCCTGTCCGATCTCGAGCTCCTCGCGGTGGGGGCCGTATCGCCGAACCGCGGCTTCATGACCAAGGACGACTACGAGTCCGTCGTGGCCGACATGCGTCTCGCCAACGGACTTCCGTGGAGCCTTCCGATAACGCTGTCCGCGACCGACGAAGAGGTAGCCGGACTCGAGAAGGGTAAGCAGGCCGCGATCGTCCACGAGGGTGAGGTTGTTGCGATCATCGACGTGGACGACATCTACACCTACGACGTGAAGCGCGAGGCCGAGCTCACCTACAAGACGACGGACGAGAAGCATCCAGGCGTCGCCTACCTGTACTCGCAAGCCCCCAACTACGTCGGGGGCGACGTCACCGTCCTGAAGAACGTGTTCGCTCACGAGTTCTCCGAGTACCGCCTCACGCCGCTACAGCTCCGCGAGAAGATCGCCGAGCGCGGATGGCGCACCGTCGTTGCTTTCCAGACTCGCAACCCGATCCACCGCGCGCACGAGTACCTGACGAAATGTGCGCTGGAGATCACCGACGGGCTCGTGATCCACCCACTCGTCGGCGGAACGAAGGGCGACGACATCCCCGCCGAGACTCGCATGAAGTGCTACGGGGTCCTCATGGACAACTACTACCCCAAGGACCGCGTGATCCTGTCGGTGTTCCCCGCTGCGATGCGCTACGCCGGCCCTCGTGAGGCCATCTGGCACTCGCTGCTCCGCAGGAACTACGGCATGACACACTTCATCGTTGGGCGCGATCACGCGGGCGTCGGGGACTACTACGGCACCTACGAGGCACAGGAGAAGTTCGACGAGTTCGAGCCCGGCGAGTTGGGTATCTGGCCGCTGAAGTTCGAGCACTCCTTCTGGTGCAACAAGTGCGAGGGCATGGGCTCTGACAAGACCTGTCCTCACGGCAAGGAAGACCGGGTGTTCCTTTCGGGTACTCAGGTGCGTCAGATGCTGAAGGACGGCGTCGAGCCACCTCAGGAGTTCTCGCGTCACGAGGTCGCGCGCATCCTGATCGAGGACGCCCGCAACAACGCATAGGAGGGACTGTCTCGATGGGTTTCCTGGACAAGCTGAAGAAGAAGGATGAGACGACCGAGGAGGCCGTGGCCGGCGGCAAGAAGTCGGGCCGGAAGGTCATGGTCATCGGCCTCGACTGCGCGCCGCCCGAGCACATCTTCGATCAGTACGCGGGCGAGATACCGAACCTGACGAAGCTACGCGAGAACGGACTCTACGGCCCCCTCGAATCGATCGTTCCACCGATCACGGTTCCGGCGTGGATGTGCATGATGACGTCCAAGGATCCCGGCACGCTCGGCATCTACGGCTTCCGCAACCGGAAGGACCACACCTACGACGGGCTCTCGTTCGCGACGTCGTGGGCGATCAAGGAGCCGACGGTGTGGGACATCCTTTCCGAGAACGACAAGGACTGCATCGTCATGTCCGTGCCCCCGTCGTATCCGCCGAAGAAACTGAACGGTATCCAGATCGGTTGCTTCCTCACGCCGAACAACGAGGCCGACTACACCTACCCGAAGGAACTGAAGCAGGAGCTCGAGGCGAACGTCGGCGATTACATCTTCGACATCCGCAACTTCCGCACCGACGACACGCAATACATCATCGACGAGGCTTACAAGATGACCGAGCAGCGGTTCAAGACCGCCGACTACCTGCTCGCGAACAAGCCGTGGGATTTCTTCATGATGGTGGAGATGGGCCCCGACCGGCTCAACCACGGCATCTGGAGCTATATCGATCCGAATCACCCCCGCTTCGATCCCGACAACCCGCATCGGGAGGCACTGCGCGAGTACTACAGGGTTCTCGACGGCAAGATCGGTGAACTGCTGGACAAGTACGCCGACGAGAACACGACCGTGCTCGTCGTATCGGACCACGGCGCGAAGCCGATGTACGGCGGCCTCTGTTTCAACGAGTGGCTCGTGAACGAGGGTTACCTCGCGTTCGAGGAGGGCATGCCGTCCGAGGTCACTCCGTTCAACAAGCTGACGATCGATTGGACGAAAACCAAGGCTTGGGGTGATGGGGGCTACTACGGACGGTTGTTCCTGAACGTCGAGGGACGCGAGCCGAACGGGACCATCCCGCAGTCCGAGTACGAGGGCGTGCGAGACGAACTGATCCGCAAGATCGAAGCGATCGTCGACCACGAGGGCAATCCGATGGGGAACAAGGCCCTCAAGCCCGAA
>JBOGXG010000008.1:0-10170 GCA_050694195.1 Actinomycetota bacterium
GCCTTGGCGATGCCGAAGTCGGTCACCTTGAGGAGATGGTGGTCGGTGAGCAGCACGTTGGCGGGTTTCACATCGCGGTGGACGATCCCGTGCCTGTGCGCGTAGCCAAGCGCATCGCAGATCGACGTGCCGATGCGGACCGCACGCTGCGGGTCGAGGGGACTCTCCGTCTCCACGATCGGCGACAGAGTTCCTCCGCCGCAATGCTCCATCACGATGTAGTGGTGGTCGCCGTCGCCGGGGATCTCTTGGCTCCCGGTGTCGTAGATGGAGACGATGTTCGGATGCGCGAGGCGGGCCGCCGCCAGAGCTTCTCTCCGGAAACGAGCGAGGAAGCTTTCATCCTCGGCCAGGTGGGGATGGAGGATCTTTATCGCAACGGCGCGAGCCAGCACGTCATCGCGCGCCAGCCAGACGGTCGCCATGCCTCCGGAGGCGATCTCCGTCCCTAGGACGTAGCGCCCTCCAAGGGTCACTACTTCTTGGGGCATAGAGAGGATGCTATTGGGTGTCGGCTTTAGCCTCTGCCGTGGCCCTGGCCCAGTCCTCGATCGGCCCCACGCGGCCGACGATCAATGTGTTGGCGTTTCTCCGGAGGGTGACCGAGACGACGTTGTTCTGGTCGTCGAACTGGACCGCGACGAGCCGTGCGTCGGCGTCTTTGGCGAGAACCTTCGCCTCGGCCTCGAGCTGAGCCGGCGATATCGAGCGGCCCGAGCTCTGGCTCACCCGGTTGGCGAGCGATACGGCCACATCGTCGGCGGTCGCGTCGAGTCCGAAGAAGTTGACGGCGATCGATCCGGCATCGAAGAGGATCACTCCTACGATGGACGTGACCACGAGGAGCTTCAGAAGCCAGCTTCCGATGATCCCGCGCTCGTCGCGAATGGGGTGCATCCTTGGATTATCGGCCCAAGTGCCGTTATCGCTTGAATCTCGTGCCTATCAATCCTCGGATCATGTCCAGTTCCTCGACCTTGAAGAGGGCGGCGAGGGCGAGGTAGGAGCCGACACCGACGACCACGGGGACTCCGACCTGGAAGATCTGCCCGGTGAGGGAACCGATGCCGATGATTTCGGCCATGATCCGTGAGGCGAGCCAGACCGCCGCGCCCATGCCGGCGGAGGCGATCCCGATCCGAGCGGTGCTGCGGAGGATGTGGGTGCCGTCGATCCCTCCGATCCTCTTCGACAATGCCCGCCCCTGGACGAAGCTCCCGAAGGTGTAAGCGATCGCCAACCCGGCGGCGAGGCCCTCAACACCCAACCAGGCGAACATCGGGATGTTGATCGCCGTGTTCACGGCGACGGCGCCGCAGTTGATGAGGAACGGTGTCTTCGTGTCTTGCATCGCGTAGAACGCGCGCAAGAAGAGTTGGAACAACGAGAAGGGAACCAATCCGAGGACGAAGACCCTTAGCACCGATGTGACCAATTCGGTCGATTCCGCCGTCGCGTTCCCGTGTTCGAGGAGTAGACGGATGATCGGTTCGCCGAGGACGAGGTATCCGATGGCCGCCGGAAGGACGAGCAGGATCGTCGAGCGGATCCCCGTAGAGAGCCGCTCACGGAACTCCATCCGCTCGTCGTTGACGAAGTGCGCGCTCATACCGGGGAGGAGCGCGGTTATCACGGACACCGCGAAGAGTCCGTGCGGCAACATGAAGAAGGTGAAGGCGTTGACGTACGCCGCGTAGCCTCCCTGTTGTCCCGCGGCCAGCACCTGGATGATGAGATAGCCGACCTGATTGACCATCACGTATCCGATGACGAAGAGCGAGAGCCGCGCCAGCTTCTTCACCGAGGGATGTCGTAACGAGAACACCGGACGGTACCGTCCGAGACCTCGGAGGAACGGAAGTTGCGCGAGCGCCATCAGCACGACACCGCCCGTCGTTCCCAGTCCGATGATCAGGAGCTGTCGTGTCGACGCGCCCTCGAGCGTCACCTTCTCGTACGCCTGGTAGAACGCGAGGAAGACCGCGATGACCGCGAGGTTGTTCAGTATCGGCGTGTACATGGGGGGGCCGAAGCGCCGGTGCGCGTTGAGTAGGCCGGCCGTCAGCGCGGCGAGACCGTAGAAGATGATCTGCGGGATGAACAGACGCAACATGAACGTGAGCGCCTCCTGCTGCGCCTCGAGCCGGGGACCGTCCACGTTCAGCGTGTAGAACTTGGCGATCAACGGCGCCGCGATGATCCCGAGCGTCGCGATCGCAACGAGGACGGCGAGCGACACGTTGATGAGGGCGCTGGCCACTTCCCAGGCGCGCTCCTTGCCTTCTTTCTCGAGGAGCTCCACGAACACGGGGACGAATACCGATGTCAGGATCCCTCCGAGGATGAGCTCGTAGATGATGTTGGGGGCCGTGTTCGCGAGGTTGTAGGTGTCCGCCAGGCTTCCCGGCTCTGCGATGCCCAAAGCCGCGGCGATCGCGAACAACCTGAGCAGTCCGGTGATCCGCGAGAACACAGTCCCCACCGTCATGACGGCGGTTGCTCGTCTAAGGCTGATCACTCCGGGTTCGCTTCTGGCTCGCGTCTCTTGCGGATCCCGCGGAACACGTAGAAGAGCACCAGGAACGCAAGGGCCCCGATCGTGATCCCGAGCGCGATCTCGTTGAAGCTCGTGGACCGGATCGTGATCTCCTCGGAAGAGATCACGTACCCGTCGATCGTCTCCAGGTTCACGCGCAGGGTGAAGACCCCGCTGCTGGTCGTCTCCGCTTCGACGATGACGGGCGAGTTACCCGGCCCGTAAGTGGCGATCAATGCGTCCTTCTCGAACTCGAGCCCGGGGGAGTCGAATCGGATCGCGACCTTGACCGGGTACGTCGCATTGTTGGAGAGCAGCAGCTGTATCTCGCCGGAGCGCGAGGTGAAGGTGGTCCCCTCGGCCCCCGTGATGGTTACCTTCTCCATCTCCGAGCGCGCCTCGCCGAAGGACTCGGTGGCGTAGTCGGCGCCGGACTCCGGCGACCGCCACCACACCCGGCTCTCGGCCACGAGCGTGTTGCGACCGAGGCGACGGAGCCGCTCGCTCGTCGGCGGCACCATCGTGCCGTAGCTGTCGACCAGTTCGTCGGCCTCCGCTACGTCCTCGAAAAATGCCTCGTCCGGTGTGTTCTCTAACGCCGCGATCGAGGGGTTGAGTTCGCGGCGTTCGTCGCGCGGCGAGGTAAGTGTTTCGTCCGGCATCACCGTGCGGATCCACGGCGCGCTCCTTATCCCTCTGAGCAGCACGCGCGCGAGGCGCGGCGTGGGGTGCCATAGCGACGGCAGGGTTACCTGTACGACACGGCCGGAGACGTTCGGCAGTTCCTCGTGGATCATCGAGGTCTCGGCGAAGAATTGCTGCAGGTAGACGCGGTCCTCGTCCTCGGTCTGCAGGAGCGAGAGCCGCTCCGCGAGGCCTTCGTCGGCTACGAAGCCGCGCGTGACACCGTTCACCGTTTCCACGGAGATGGGGCAGGTGAAGCTCGGGGAGGTATCGGGGCAACTCGTGTCCAACGGATCATCGGAGAACGGGATCGCGGTGCGAGAGAAGAAGGTCTTTGCACCGTAGCCGGCGGTCTGCAGTTGTTCGAGCGTCGGGATGTCGATCCGACCGGCCGGAGGGAAGAACCACGGGTCGTTGAGGTTCACACCCGTTGTCTCGCGAACGACGCTGGTCGCCGTCGACATCTGCGCGAGTGCATGCTCGAGCCCCAGCCTGTCCAGCAAGGTCGGCATGTCGGGGAACGAATAGGGGACGAGGACGGGTTCGACGGTGTCCCTTCCGAGCAGCGTCCGTATCCCGGCCAAGGCGGTGGCAGCCGCACGCGCTTGGGGCGAGTCCCCGGCGACCTCGGTTCCATCCTCGATGGTGTATCCGTCGGACATGTCGGCGAGTTCCTCGAGCATGCGCGGGGTTGGACCGAGGGCGACACTCAATGGGCGCATCTCCGGACGTCGATCTCTCCGGCGACGACGGTTGCGCGGTTCGTCGGGTGGCTCGGTGGCTTCCTCGAGGGCGGCGAGCCATCCCCCCAGCCAGCCCTCCGCCGCCGCGGCGCGCTGGAGGGGAACGCCGTCCGCGGTCAACGCGAAGCGCCCGTCCGGCTCCCGGGACGCGGGGTCGTTCAGCGCGAGTAGGAGGACGAGCTTCAACGGGGTGTCCGGTAGCTGGGGGTAGTAGACGAGCGGCGACGCGATGAAATCGAGATTGTTGAGCCCGTCGCGATCCTGAAGGGTGTAGGTCGTGGGGTAAACGCCGTTCTCGGCGGCGCCGGCCAGTGTCGAGAAACTCGTGACGGGATCGTCGAGGGTCACCGTCTCGGTAGCGCCGGGAGCCACGGTCACCTTGAAATCGAGGGGCACGACCGTCGCCTCGAACCCGGGAGCCGCTTCGAACGAAATGTGGAGGTCGGAGCGCGTGGTGACCCTGTCGTCGATCCCGACGCTGATCCGGAAACCTTCGAGAGCGCTGTCGGTCTCGTTGGTGACCGCCAGCTTCACGCCCAGGTCGCTCGCGGGCCGATGCCACACCGGCTGGCCCACGAGGCGCAGGCTCACCGTCCCCTCCTCGGGCTGCGCGGCGACTCTCACGGGGAGGCCGCCGAGGAGCACCGTGAGCGCGAGCGCGGTCGCGCCGAGCAGCCGCGCCGGGCGCGACCGACCGGGCTTCCCCGCCCAGGATCTCTCCATCGGACCAGGATAAGGACAAGGAGCCGCTCGAAGGCGCAGCCACCCCTTGAGCGCCGAGTCCCTAGACCTACGGCCGCGTCCTAGGCATCATCAGAGGTGTGGACCAACTAACGGAGGCGCGCCGGGCACATGCCGACCAGGACTGGCCCCGGGCGTATGAGCTTCTCAGAGCGGTCGATACCGACCTCATCGCCGCCGACCTGAGCGCCCTGGCCGATGCGGCTTGGTGGTTGGGGAAGCTCGGAGAATCCGCGGCCGCCCGGGAGCGCGCCTTCCAGGCGCGCCACGACCGCGGGGAACTCGACGCTGCCGCGCTGGACGCCTTCCTGGTATCCCTCGCACTCGGTGACAAGGGCGAGGACGCGCTGGCATCGGGATGGCGCTCGCGCTCCTATTCGATCGCGGAGCAGGAACCGGGGTGCTTGGCCGGTGGTTATCTCCTCAGCATGGAGTCGGCCGCCGCCTTCCATTCGGGCGAGGCCGCGGAATCCGTCGATAAGGCGAGGGCGACCGCCGAGATCGGACGACGTCACGGTGACGAAACCCTCGTCGCCTGGGCTGCCCATATCGAGGGTCTTGCCCTCGTGAAGCTCGGGGAGGTCGATCGCGGTTGGGCGAGGCTGGACGAGTCGATGGTCGACGCCGTCGCAGGGCGCCTCAAGCCGATGTGGGCGGGACTGATGCATTGCGGCATGTTGGTCGCCTGCGAGGAATACGGTGATCCACTGCGGGCATGGCAGTGGGTCGAGGCGACCGAGCGGTGGCTAGCGACAGTGCCGGGCGCGGTGCTCTATCCGGGGGTGTGCCGCGTTCACAAGGTGCGCATCATGCAGCTACGAGGCACCTGGTCGGACGCGGAGGTAGAGGCGCGCCGCGCCTGCTCCGACCTCACGGGGGTGCATACCTACACCGCGGCGCGCGCCTATTACGAGATCGCCGAGCTCAAGCGGTTGAGAGGTGACTACGGTGCCGCCTACGAGCTCTACAAACAGGCCCATCAGCTCGGATGGGATCCGCAGCCGGGCCTCGCGCTGCTGCGCGTCGCGCAGGGACGCACGGACGCCGCGGTCGCGGGACTGAGGCGCGCGCTCGGCGAGACCCACGATCCGCTGGTGCGGGTCTGGCTCCTACCTCATCAGGTGGAGGTATCGCTGGCCGCTAACGATCTCGAGGCGGCAGTCCGAGCGGCGGACGATCTGGTGGAGCTGTCGGCTCGCTATCGGAGTCCACTCATCACGGCGCATGCCGCGGGCGCGCGCGGTGCGGTGGCGCTGGCCGGAGGCGATCCGGCCGCCGCGCTCCCGGACCTGCGCGTCGCGGTGGTGGAGTGGATGCGCCTCGACTGCTCCTACGGGCTGGCGCGAGCGCGCACCCTGGCAGGGATCGCCCTCGGCGCGGTCGGCGACCGAGACGGAGCGACGTTCGCGTTCGAGGCAGCCCTCGACGTCTTCGAGCGATTGGGGGCCGAGCCCGACGTGCGCCGCGTGCGGGAGCTCCTCGGGAGCCCGGACCGGCCCAAGGGCCTCAGCGCCCGCGAGGTCGAGGTGCTGAAGCTCGTCGCCTCGGGCCGCTCCAACAAGAAGATCGCCGCCGAGCTCTTCATCAGCGAGAACACAGTCGCCCGTCACGTGCAGAACATCTTCGCCAAGCTCGGCGTCGCGTCGCGGGCCGCGGCGACCTCCGTGGCCGTGAACGAGGGCCTCACGAAGTAGGGCGGAGCGGAGCCCGCCCGACGGCGTTCGCCCCGCGTCAGACGAACATGGTCAGGAATGACCATCGCTCCGCGAGGTCGATTTGGTTGGTTTCGGGGAAGTCACGTCCCCCTCGGTTGCCTACCTTGGTAACAACACCGGATCGGCCGGAGGGCCGAACGAGGAAAGGGGATTGGGATGCCGCTCTTCATGGACGTGCACGAGAACCTTCCGGAGGGAGCCACGGCAACCGACGTGGCCGGAGCACACGAGGCCGACCTCAAGACGCAGGAGGCCTACGGCGTTAAGTACCTGCGCTACTGGGTCGACGACAAGGCCGGCAAGATCTTCTGCCTGGTCGAGGCCCCCACGGCCGACGCGGCCGTCACCGTTCACCGCGAGGCACACGGACTGGTCGCCGACCAGATCTACGAGGTGACCGAGGGCGAGTAAAACCGGCCCTCTGAGATCGATCGAGCCGCCCCGGCCGGGGCGGCTCTCGTTCTGCCCGGTCACAGCCAAAGTAGGGCGCGCGCAAGGTACCCCTGCATCCGTGACGAATCATTCCATCCAGGGGGAAACCGGAACGGGCGTTTCCGGGCGTCCCGGAGTGGACCGTGGGAGGTGCTCACAGTGATCCGATCGAAGGCCGCGGCCTGCGGCTTTGGAATCCTTGTGGCCGTGGCGATGGTGAGCTTGCCTGTGGGTGGCAGCTCGCAGGCGAAGTCCCCGGGGAAGCGGAAGGGGCCGGTTCGCATCGCGACCGAGCATCTCGGAGTCGATCGTGACTCGGTGAGGGTGACCGATCTCTATACGTCCAGCCATAACCGAGTCACCCACGTCTATCTGCGTCAGTTGATCAAGGGCGAAGATGCTGAAGGGGCCGTGGCGACCGTCAACATCCAGGACGGCGTCGTCGTTCACAGCGGCTCTCGGTTCATCGATCCCAAGGACGCGTCGGGCGAGCAGGTGCTCGATGCCACGGATGCGCTCGCGGTAGCGCTGAGATCCCTTGAGGGCGAAGCGACCGTGACCGAAGCTCCGGCCCTCGTGTATCGGGTTCTCGCCGATCGCACCGCCCGCCTCGCCTTCGAGATGGAGATCGAAACGTCGAAGCATTGGTGGAACATCGCCGTCGACGCCGAGAACGGCCGGATCCTGGAACGTTTTGACCTCATCGATAGCGACAACGTCGGCGAGATCGCTGCACGCACCGTCCGGCCCGAAGATGCCGACATCGCCCGGGCCTTCCTCAAGCCGATCCTGCCGCCGCAGCGCGTCGATGACGGCTCGTCGTACAGGGTCTATGCGATGCCGCTCGAGAGCCCCAACGATGGGGACAGGAGGATCGTGCGCAACCCCGCAGACAGGACGGCCTCTCCGTACGGGTGGCACGACACGAACGGGGTAACCGGCCCCGAGTTCACCATCACGCGAGGGAACAACGTCGATGCCTATGCGGACACCATCAACGACGACGCGCCGGATCCTGCCAGTCAGCCCGACGGCGGCCGCGGCCTCGACTTCGACCATCCGGTCCAGACATTCGATGCGAGTCCACTCGTCTATCGCGACGCGGCCGTCGACAACCTCTTCTATTGGTCGAACGTTATGCACGACGTCACGTTCCGTTACGGGTTCAACGAGGTCGCGGGGAATTTCCAGGCATCGAACTACAGCGGCCGCGGTCGTGCAGGCGACGAAGTGCAGGCCCAAGCCCAAGACGGCAGCGGTGCCCTCAACGCGAACTTCGCGACTCCCAAGGAGGGCGAGTCCGGTCGCATGCAGATGTATGTGTGGGTCGACGCCTTCGACACTTTGGGACTTGGCCCGGAAGACATCGTTCGTTCCTACAACGGACAGGTCCGTGACGGCGACTTCGACTCGGGCGTCATAGCTCACGAATACGGTCACGGTGTCTCGAACCGCTTGGTAGGTGGACCCGACAACGTCGATTGTCTGCGGATGCACGACGAGCGCGAGGGCGAGGGCTGGAGCGACTTCTGGTCCTATGCGCTAACCATGCGTCCCAAGGACGACGGAGCCACGCCGCGGGGGATCGGAACCTACGTCGTGTATCACGAGAAGGGCCGCGAGGACAGAGGGATCCGCATCACGCCCTACTCCACGAAGATGAAGGTCAATCCCTCCACGTACGACACGATCAAGACGGCGGCCGAGCCGCACGGGGTCGGCTACGTCTGGGCCTCGATGTTGTGGGACCTCTATTGGAACCTGGTTGACAAGCACGGCTTCAACCCGAATCCCTACGAGTCGTGGAAGACCGGTGGCAACAACCTGACCATGCAGCTCGTAGTCGACGGGATGAAGTTCGCTGCCTGCGAGCCGGGATTCGAAGATGCCCGCGACGCGATCATCGCGGCCGACGCGGCTCTCACCGGCGACGTTCGCGATGGCGTCCCCGGTGACAACGAATGTCTTATCTGGAGGACCTTCGCTCGGCGTGGTCTCGGGATCGATGCCAAGCAGCGAGACTTCGAGAGCAAGGTCGACGGCGTTCAGGGGTTCAAGGTGCCGGAGCACTGCCGACCGGTTCACGTTCCCAAGAGCGTGCGCCGCCCCCCGCCCGGCTAGAGTGAAGCGAAGAGCTGGAGGCCGTGGGGACAGCTCCGTTTCATATGCTGCGCGATCCTTACGATCGGCTTGTCATTCATCGAGGGGAACAGAGGAGCCGTCGAGGGTCCCGAAGGGTTCGCTGCGAGCAATCGTGAACATCGCGCCGAACGGATCGGCGACAACCGAGAATCTCGCGACCGCGATATCCCTCGGCGGGCGCAGCACGGTTCCTCCAAGCTCCTGGACTCGTTCGACGCTCTTATCAGCGTCGGCAACCCTGAAGGAGACAGTCCACCGGGGGTTTTGGTCCTCGCCGGGCGCTGGAGTATGCGCGGCGCCGATCAGCACGTCCCCGAGCAGGAAGGCGACCCGCTCGGTGTCGCCGGGGACCTCCATGCTTGTCCACCCGAACATGTCGCCGTAGAACTTTTGGGCCGAGGCGACGGACGGCGTCACCAGCTCGTTCCAGATCCAGGTGCCTATCTCGTTAACGAGTGTCGCTCCCGGTAAGCCGGCCTGCTGCCACAGGCAGACCTCTGCACCGCTGGGCTCTCGGATCACATGGATCCGAGCCGCACCCGTCAACTCCGTCGGCTCAGCCGCCACCGTTCCACCGAGCTTCCGCGCGGCGGCCGCTGCGGACTCGACATGCTGCACCGAGATGAAGGACCGCCAGTGCGCGCCCTCATCCTCCGGGTGCTCGTGGAGTCCGGCGACGTACTTCCCATCGAGCCGACACGTGGTGTAGCCGGATAGCTCTTCGAATTCCCACCCGAATAGCCCGCCGTAGAACGACTTGGCACGCTCCATCTCCGTCGTCCCCAGGGCCACCCAGCAGAACGCCCCGTCCGGATATGAGCTCAGCTCGCCCACGGCCGCCTCCTTTACTCGCTGCCCGGAGCGTAGACGAGAGGAGTTCCCGGAAGCGAAGCCCAACCGATCAGGTGCTCAACATCCGAGGCGGTCGGGGCGCCTTCTTGGCTGCCTTAGCGCGCGAAACGGAGCTCACCGGGCAGCGGCGGTCCTGGCGGCTCCTGACTGGATCCTTGCATCATGCGGTGGTGCCGAGCGGTGGATGCTCGAGTACGTCGGGCCGGTACTCGACCAGCTGGATGCGGCCGTCGAAGGTGCGGCTGTCGATCATCTCGAGGGCGACGTCGGGGTAGCCGTCGTAGATGCGTTCTGCTCCCGTGGCGCCGGTGATCACCGGGAACAC
>JBOGXG010000009.1:0-3905 GCA_050694195.1 Actinomycetota bacterium
ACCTGATGCCGGCCTCCGACGACGCCGGGCCCATCCTCGACGAGCAGGCGAAAGCCGCCTACAAAGATCGTCTGGCAGACCTGCGGGATGACCTCGAAGAGGCGCAGGCGTGGGCCGACGAAGGACGCGCCGCGAGAGCGCGCGAGGAGATCGAGCTGATCGCGGCCGAACTAGCTTCGGCAGTGGGACTGGGGGGTCGCGATCGCAAGACCGCCTCGACCGCCGAGAAGGCAAGGCTGAACGTGACGAGGTCGATCAGATCAGCGCTCGAACGCATCGCGGAGAACAGCAGCGCGCTCGGCGATCATCTGTCGGCGACGGTCAGAACCGGGACATTCTGCGCGTACCTACCCGATCCACACCATCCGATCCGGTGGGAGACCTGACCGTTCATCGGCTTTGAACAATCGTTCGCGGCTCTTTCTCGCCTTAGAGATGTAAGCGTCCAAAGGAGGAAAGAGATGGCCACGAAGTCCGCAGTTCTCACCAGGGTCCCGAGGCAGAGCGAATTCTCAGACCGCATCAAGGCTCGCGTTGCGAGCATGCGGGGGGCAGGACGTCGCTGGACCCGTCGGGGCCAGCTCGGGAGCCTGTCCTCGACCGAGTTGGGCCGCCACACCGGGGCCCGCATCTAGCGAACGGAATCGCACAGGCCCCGGTCGACCTGATCGGGGCCTTTTCTTTCGCCACGCCGGGCGCCCGCCGCCGCGATGCGCCACAATCCGGGGAGTCGACTCGGCTGGGGGTTCATCGTGCGCAAGGCATTCGGCGTTGCCGTGGCGATCCTCATCGTCGGGAGCGCGTGCACATCCGACGACGATGCTCCGGTCGCCGACGACGCATCTCGATCCCCGTCGACGGCTCGGGCGCCCTGATCGCCGACCTCCCTATTCTCCTGTGGCGGTTTCGGCTCGGTGCCGCGGCGAGGCGAGGTGACGTTTGCCAGAGATGGCAGGTTGTTCGCCGCGACCTCGAGTGGCTCGCGCGTCCGCTGCATCGGGTCCTACGAGGAAGGCTCTCGGGGAGATTGGGGTGGGCTCGGGGATCGACTGTTCCTCCAGTCGTCGACGGGCGGCCGCGTCGTCTTCTCGGACAACACCTACGCCGTGAGTCCGAACGACACGGATCCCGTCGCGTTCGGCCTCTCGCGGCCGACGGGTACGTCGGTTCTGTTCACGTCCGGTGACAAACGTCGCCTCTACAAGCTGTCGGCGAACGGGCGCGAGCAGGAGGACATCTCGTTCGTGCGGCGCCACGACGAGGTCGTCTATCACCCCGCGGGGATGCACATCGCCGCAGTCGGCGTAGGTCGCGACGGGACCTACGGCATCTACGTGGCGACGAACCTCGGCGAAGAGCCTCACTTGCTCGTTCTGAGCGAAGATGCGAAGCGTGTCTACTCGTTGTCGTTCTCGTCGACGGGCGAGTTGTTCTACGCTGCCGAGCACGACGATCATTACGACGTGCACTCGGTCTCCCTCGAGGGCGATCCGTCCGGCGACGTAGCTCGAGGTCGCCGGCGGGCAGCGTTGCCTAGGCCACGTCGGCATCCACCGACTTCACCTCCGAAGGTAGGGCTCGAAATCCGCCAAACGCCGGCGCGGGATGCGGGCCACAAGCGTCGTTCCTTCTTCCGTATAGCTCTCTTCGACTACTTCGCCGAGGTCGTGCACCCGAGCGGCCACTCCCCCGCGGTCGAACGGGATGTCGAGGATCACCTCGACGCGCAGCTTCGACAGCTGAGCCTCGATGTGTTCGAGGAGATCTTCGATGCCCTCCCCGGTCTGGGCGGAGAGGAATGCCGCGTCGGGGAATCGGCCCCGCAGCTTGTCGAGTTCCACGTCGGTCAGCAGGTCGATCTTGTTCAGGACCAGTTGCGCGGGTTTCCCGGTAACACCGATGTCCTCGAGAACGTCGTTCACCGCGTCGATCTGCCGCTCCGGATCGCGGCCCGCGTCGACGACGTGTAGCAGAAGCGTCGCCTCGCGGACCTCCTCCAGCGTGGAACGAAACGCCTCGACCAGCTCGTGCGGCAGCTTCCTGACGAAACCGACCGTGTCCGTGAGTAGAACGTCTTCGCCGCGCGGTAGCTCGAGCCGTCGTGTCGTCGGATCGAGGGTCGAAAACAGCTGGTCCTCAACCAGAACGCCGGCTTCGGTGAGACGGCGAAGGAGCGACGACTTCCCGGCGTTCGTGTAGCCCACGAGCGTCACGATCGCGTCCCCCGTCTTCTCGCGTCGCTTCCGTTTGACTTGTCGCGTGCGCTCGAGGTCCTCGAGGTCCTTCTTCACGCGCTGGATCCGTCGCAGGATCGCGCGGCGTTCGGCCTCGAGAGCGGTCTCGCCCGGCCCCCGCGTCCCGATGCCACCACCGAGACGGGACAGCACGTCACCCCAACCACGTAGTCGCGGAAGCCGATAGTTCAGCTGCGCGAGTTCCACCTGCAACTTGCCTTCTGCGGAGCGTGCGTGCTGGGCAAAGATGTCCAGGATCAACCCGGTGCGATCGATGATCTTGAGGCCGCGCTCCGCCAGCGGGTTGACACCGGCCATCTCTTCGAGGTTGCGTCCCTGAGCCGGCGTGAGCTCATCGTCGAAGATCAGCATGTCGGCATCGAGCGCGGTAGCAGACTCGACGATCTCCTTGACCTTCCCTTTTCCCAGATACGTCGCGGAGTGCGCGCTGTCGCGACGCTGGAGGTAACGCTCGACGGAATCGGCTCCGGCCGTGTCGGCCAGCGCCTCCAACTCCTCGAGCGACCATTCGGCTTCGTCGGCATCCTTCGTGCCGATCACCGCGCCGACGAGAACCGCGCGCTCGCGCTCCGGCCTGGTTCGGTGGGTGCGCGTCAGGTGACGATCTTCCTCAATCGCTCGACGCCTTCCTCGAGACGCTCGTCCGCGATCGTCAGCGAGAACCGCACGAACCCTTCGCCCGATGGGCCGTAGCCGATGCCCGGCGCGACGACGATGTCGGCCTCGTCCAGAAGGTAGGTCGTGAACGACTCCGACGTGTGTCCGTCCGGGACGGGGACCCACAGGTAGATCGAACCCCTCGGGGGCTCGACGACCACGCCCATCGACTTCAAGCCGTCGCACAGGAGGTCGCGCCGATGGCGATAGTGCTCGATCGTTTCTTTCAGCGCATCTTGCGGGCCCTCGATGGCGGCGATACCGGCGCACTGAACCGCATCGAATATGCCGGAGTCGATGTTCGTCTTGAGACGCTTCACAGCCTCGATGGCCTCGGCCGCTCCCGCTACCCAACCGATCCGCCAGCCCGTCATGTTGTAGGTCTTGGACAGCGAGTGGAACTCGATCGCGTGATCCATCGCGCCGTCGGCCTGAAGGACACTCGGGGCGACGTAGCCGTCGTACGTGATCTCGGTGTACGCGGCGTCGTGTGCGAGCAGGATGTCGCTGTTCCTGCAGAATTCGAGCGCGCGCTCGAAGAACCCGGCATCGACGCACGCCGCGGTTGGATTCGAGGGATAGTTCAGCCACATGACGCGCGCCTTGTCGATCGTCTCGTGAGCCAGTCGCGTTAGATCCGGCATGAAGGAGTTATCGGCAGTCAACGGCATGAGCACCGGCTCTCCGTGGGCGAGGATCGTGCCCACCTCGTACACGGGGTAGCCCGGGTCCGGCACGATTGCGATGTCGCCGGGATCGATGAAGCAGAGGGCCATGTGGCCGATGCCCTCTTTCGACCCGATCAGCGGGAGCGCCTCCTTCTGCGGGTCGAACCTGGTCTCGAAGCGGCGCTCATACCAGTCCGAAATCGACTGACGGAGCTCCGGGAGCCCTTCCGACTCCGGGTATCGGTGGTTAACCGGCTCTTCGGCGGCCGTGTGCAGGGCGTCGAGGATATTCCGGGGCGTGGGCAGGTCCGGGTCGCCGATGCCG
>JBOGXG010000010.1:0-7650 GCA_050694195.1 Actinomycetota bacterium
ACTCTGAAGCCCGTCGAGCTCACGCAGGAACTGTGACACCACTCGCTCCTCCCACGGATTGGTGGACTGCGCGCTGCGATTGCGCAGGAGGCTGTCGATCTCATCGATGAAGATGATCGAGGGACGATTGACCCGGGCCTTTGCGAACAGCTTGGCGACGCGCTCTTCGGATTCTCCGACCCACTTCGACAGTAGATCCGCAGCCGATTGCTCGTAGAAGCTCGCCTGAAGCTCTGACGCCATCGCGCGGGCGATGGTCGTCTTCCCGGTGCCGGGGGGTCCATGCAGCAGGATTCCGGCGGGAGGCTTGACTCCCAAGTTCCGCGCCAGATCGGGAAGCGCAAAGATGTTGAGGATGTCACCTAGTTGCCCGCGCGTCTCGTCGGCGAGAACGACCTCATCCCACCGCACCGGCTCCTCAAGAGACGTGCGGTCCTTGCCCTCCCGTTGCCGGATGGCATCCAGGAGCGCCTCGTGCGTTATCGCGTGCCCCTTCCGCAGTGCCGATTGCGCCGCAAGGCTTACGAAGCTTTCGAGCGCCGCGGCGTTGCGACCATGTGTAATGCGAGCCAGCTCCTTCAGCTCGACTCCGCTCCAATCCACTGCGTCACGGCGGCGCTCAAGGTGCACGCGGAGCACGTCGGCCCGCGCCTCCGGATCGGGAAGCGGGATGAGGATCTTGGCATCGAATCTCCCTTCGCGCAGCCCCGGGTCCAGACGGTCGACGTTGTTGGTCGCTGCGACTATGAGGAGCCCTTGGGTCCTGCGGTACTCCTCGAGCGAGTTCATCAGCTGCGTTACGACTTCTCGATGATCCGCAGACGGCTGATCGTCGCGCGCCGATGCGATCGTGTCGATCTCGTCTAGGAACAGCACGCACGGGAGGTTGTCGCTCGCCAACTCGAACAGGGCTTGGAGGTTCGCGGCGGCCTCGTGTATGTAGGAGCTTGCGATCGACGCGGGGGAGAAGCGTATGTACTTCATCCCGTACTCGCCGGCGAGAGCACGCGATAGCAGAGTCTTTCCCGTTCCGGGGGGGCCGTGAAAGAGGATGCCGTTGTGTACCACCCGGTACCGGGCAGCCTCATCGGGGCGCTCCAGGATGGCGCCCACCGTGTCGCGGAGTTGCTGCTTGACATCGTCGAGTCCGCCAACATCACCGAAAGTCTCTAGCTCTTGGGGAGGAACTACCCGCGATGCACCATCGCGGCCCACCTTCGCCTTGCGTGCAATCTCTTGGGGGCGGACCTGGGTAGAGAGGATGTCGGCGACGATCTCTATCCCCTCGGCTTCCAGGGCGTGGAGTTGGGCGGCAGCGATCAGGCCGTTCGGCGCACCATCTCCCTTGACCTCGGCGAGCCTGACCTTGGCGGCGTGCCGGGTCTGGCCGTTCGCGGCGAGCCTCTCTCGGGCCTCCTTGCCGACGGCCGCCTGCCCGAGCACGTGGTTGAGCGTCACCACCAGGGTCCCGCCGAGCGCCCACAACCTGCGCGCGGCCTCCTCGACGGCCCCGCCGGCGGCCCCGAAGTCCTCGTGCGAGAGGGCTTCCCCGGCCGACTTGAGAGCCACACCGGCGGCGCGCACCCCCGTCTGCTGCTCCTCCACCTTGCCGAGTAGCTCCGGCAGCTTGAGCGCGGCCAGTCGCTTGAGTCCTCGATCGAGCGCGTCGATCGCCGCCTGGATGGCTTCGATGGCGCGAGTAGCGTCGGAAGCTGCCAGCTTCTCGTGGTGCCGCCATTGGGACTGCAGATGCTCTCGACTTCTCCGACGATGCAGCAGTGGCAGCGTCTTTAGAGCACGCTCCTTTTCGGCTGGATGATGGACTTCGACCGAGGTTATGTAGGCGGCGTTCCTTCGGTACAGCGAGATCTCGGGCCGGCTCATACCTCCTCCAGTGGTCCGCGGATTGCCCGATCGTGGCGGACGGGTCCCTCACCCGGTCCGCCGACGAAGGTCACTTCGGGCCGTACCCGGACGAGGATCGCCTCCAAGTCGGCGCCTTCTAGTGTCTCCTCCTTCTCGACCTGGTCGGCGAGCAGATCTAGTGTGTTGCGGTGCTCTGCCAGCAGTCGCGCGGCTTCCTCCTCCGCGTCGCGGAGCAGCATGTCGACCTCGTCCTCCATTTCTTGATGCGTGCGCGCCGAGATCTGCCCTACCAAGAGATCGTCACCCAAGAAGGAAGAGCCTTCTTTGGTCAGCAGCCGGCGTCTCCGGCTGCCCATCCCAAAGCGGCCGACCATGTCCTGTGCAAGGTCTGATGCCTGCTCGAGATCCTGCTCGGCGCCGGTGGAGGGCTCCCCGAACAACATGACCTCGGAGGCTAGCCCACCCATCGCGATCACGATCTGAGCGAGTAGCTGGCTTCGCGTCGCCAGGAGCGCGTCGCTTTGCTGTCCGTAGCTCGTCTTTCCGAGGCTTCGCCCGCGCGACAGTATCGATACTCGATGCACTTCGTTGAAGCGTCCCGCCGCAGCCGCGACGATCGCATGCCCGCTCTCGTGGTAGGCGGCTCGCTTGCGCTCCTCGGCTGTAAGGACTTGACCGCGACGTTTGGGACCGTGGAGTACCCGTTGGATGGCTTCTTCGATGTCCGAGGTCTCAATCTCGGGCTTGTGCTCACGCAGCGCGAGAAGGGCCGCCTCGTTGACCACGTTCGCGAGGTCGGCGCCGGAAAAACCTGGGGTGCGGCGGGCGATGTAGGCGAAGTCGACAGTTAACGACATCTGCTTCCCACGAGCGTGGAGCTCCAGGATCGCCTCACGGCCGAGCAGGTCCGGCTGATCGACGGTGATGTGCCGGTCGAAGCGTCCGGGGCGCAGTAGCGCGGGGTCGAGGATGTCGGGGCGGTTCGTGGCTCCGATCACTACGATCCCGGCCGAAACCTCGAAGCCGTCCATCTCCACCAGCATCTGGTTGAGCGTCTGCTCCCGCTCGTCCGAGCCCCCGTCGCTTCCGCCCGAGCCGCGCTTTCGTCCCGCGGCGTCCAGCTCGTCGATGAAGACGATGGCCGGTGCGACGGAGCGAACCCGCAGGAAGAGGTCCCGCACGCGCGCCGCGCCCACACCAACCAGCGACTCGACAAACTCTGCGCCGGCGACCGAGAAGAAGGGGACCCGAGCCTCGCCGGCGACCGCCTTGGCTATGAGGGTCTTGCCGCAACCGGGTGGGCCTACCATCAGCACGCCCTTGGGCGGCTGCGCGCCGACGTTCTCGTAGCGCTCCGGGTCTTGGAGGTAGTCCACAACCTCCTTGAGCTCGGCGACGGCCTCGTCGGCCCCGGCGACCTGGTCGAAGGTCACGTTCACCGCGCCCCTCCTCTTGCGCCTGACGCCTTTCTTCTTGATAGTCCCGAAGCTCATGACCTCGCCGATGCCTGATCCTCCGCCGCGCGACGACGTGATGAATAGGGCGAAGAGGTTCGCAAGGATCATGAGAGGGAGCAGGAACGTGGTTACGAGCTTGACCGAACCTTTGGTCGTTTGCGGATCGACGTCAACATCGGCGTTGGCCTCCGCCGCCATCGTCATCATGATGGAGGTCATGGCATCGCTCTGCGGATAGGCGACCCAATAGTGGCCCGCTCCCCTGGGAGCTGAGATTCCCCCAGGACTTGTGGACTCGGCTTCCTCGGGCTCAGGCGCCTCACCATCAGGGGCGGCAGCCTCCGAGTCTCGAGCGTCCTCATCGCCTGTTGAGTTGCCTTCGGCTGCCGCTGGGCTCTCGCCGCGCCTCGCGTCTTCGGCTTCAGCCTCGTCCGTGCCGTTTTCTGGTTGCCCAGGTGCGGTGTACTCACCCATGACGATCGCATCCTCGTCGTTGAACCTCGCGGTGGACAACCTGCCCTCATCGGCGAGTGCGCTCAGCTGAGAAGTGGTCAATCGCCGTCCCGAGACGGATGGTTCCAGATATTGCATGGCCGCCAGGTAAGTGCCAAAGAGGACAAGGAGGGACGCGGTCAATAGATAGAGAGCCCGGCGGCTGGCCGCCTTCTTGCGCGCGACGCGCGCTCTCTTGCGTTTCAAGTTCCACGCCTTTACGACCTTTCGCGTCCTGGTCGCCAGCTCTCGCGCACGTTCGAGAGAGAAAAGCCTGGAGAAGGAAATGTGTGTGTACTTCATCCGCCGCTCCTTCTGGTGTCGCCTGTCCAATCTTTCCGATCGTGTCCTGAGACTCGGCACCCATCACGTCGGCCACCTCGAAGCGCCGGCTGCTGCCTTCGGAGCAGGACGTTTGCCGTGCCGAAAAGGATCATCAACGAAAGGGCGCCCATCCCGAGCGCGACGGTGGCTGTGAACAACGGATCGCGCCCGGAGCGCGCACGTACCATCGCGGTCTCCATGCCCATCTGTTCCTGGACCTGTTTGGCCGCATGCACCAGAGCCACCTGAGGTTGCTGCTGTCGCTGCGTAACCGCGGCTCCCTGGGCCTGGCTCACCGGCGCGTTGGCGGGAGCCGGGGCCGGTGCAGGAGCGGGGGCGGGAGCAGGGGCAGGAGCGGGGGCGGGGGCCTGTACGACAGGAGGAACTATCGGCGGGGGTATCGCGGGGGGCGGCGGGAGGGCGCCCGCCTTCGGCTGAGTGATGATTGGTTGGCTCGGCCCGGGTGTACACACGACCGTGGCCGAGACCTTGCGAACGACGCTACCGGCGACCGAGGCACCGAGCGTCACGGGCGCCCTTCTCCCGGCGTATCCGATCGGACAGGTGTAGGTCACATCGAACGTCAGTTCGTTGTAGCTGTTGAGATCGATCGCTGGGTAGATCCCAGGAGATATCGACTCCACAACTCCAGTCCTCGTCAATTCCATCAGGTTCACGGGGCGTTCGTCCTTGATGGCTCTGACGAGGTTGACGACCATCGCAGCAAGGTGCTCGGTCTCTTCCATACGAGAGCGATCCACCGCACATACGAGTGGTTCCCCAGAGAGGCGGTCTACGTTTCCGTCCCCATCACAATCGACGCCATTAGGAGGGACCAGCGTCGATGTCCCCGTCGAGACGGTCTCCAGATCTGGCATCAAGCTGCCCTCGGCAGGGAGGATGGCAACCCCGATGTGAGCGATCCCCTTTTGGGTCAACGCCGCGATCGTGTCGTCAAATGACGGTCCCGGCCAGGTTCCTGGAGGATAGTTGCCGTTGGGATCGCCACGTTCGACGGTTCCGAACTGCGTGTCGGCAAAGTGCATGATCGCCGGCACGGCCCCTTCACGGAAGTTGGCGTTCTGGTCGGGGTCGATGTCGCCTCGAGACGGACCCGGGGGCCCTACATCCTGACCCTGCCCCGTGGCGGCTTGAAAGAGCGCCGCCAGGTTGGCACCCGACGCGCCGCCGGGTTCGAGATCCAATAGAGCAGCCGCCAGTTTGCTGTCTGGTGGCCCGATGTCGCGCATCTGGCGATAGGCGTAGTCCACCGTGTTTGTCTCTGTGGCCGGATAGGTTCGGAAATCGGAGAGTCCGAACCAGACGTTCACGCCCGTGCCGAGCAATCGATCCACGATATTCCCGATCTGCTTTCTTAATGAGTTCAGAACCCCCGACATGCTGCTCGTCGAATCGGCCGCGAAGTAGACGTCGAGCTTTGGACGTGGTGGGAGGAGCAACGAATAAGTGCGTGTCTCGGATTGCCCTGTCGACAGAACGACGCGAACGTTATCCGGACGCAGTTCGGGAGGCTGGACGTCGACGGCAGATCGGCTCCATCTGTCGACAAGCTGCTCGCCGGCTTCCAGCACCATCCCACCTGGTCCGTCGTCTGCACCATCATCCGGCGGGCCGGTGGACGGGTCCACCATGTAACGCAGCAGCGTGTCACCGATGTCTGTGCGCATAAACCATGAAGGTGATGTTCCGGGGACCCAGGTGAGATCCAGCATCGGTCTGTTGGTAGCTAGCGGTGTGATCTCGTCCCAACCATTGGGGCCGTGACGAAAAGCCCCCTTGGGCGAGAGCGCCACTACGACGTCTGGTCTGCCACCGAATAACGCCCATACCTGTTGTGAGTGGCGATAGATCGACGCCGATTCCAGGCCCAGGCCGGCGTAGCGCTCCTCCGTCCATCGATCCCCTCCATCGGCAGACCGGTAGACGATTCCTGCGCTGGGGTCGACGGCGATGAGATCCACGTGACCCGAAGACCCATGGACGTCGATGCTTCTGATGTCTCTACGTACGCCTTGCCTCGCCTCCGCCGGCAGCTCGTCATCTGCGAGAAGACCCGCCCATTCGATCCGCGATCCCGAGAATGACCCTCGATAGATCCCTCGGGTCGTAGCAGCGAAGAGTACGTTCGAGTTGAATGGGTCGATCGAGAGATCGCGGACGTACCCGGGGGACGAATCGATCTCGGTGCCCGAAACCGCCGGGCCACCAACCACGGCGGAAGGGGAGGCCACCATATCCCAGGAAGCTCCTCCATCGTCGCTTCGATAGATGGAGGAGGCGCGGCCGTACGTTCTCGTGTTGGGGCAAACGATGCAATCGTCGAGGGCCTCCAAGGCGGTCCGCACGTACACAACCTGGGGTTCGCTCGGTGCCACGACCACCTCTATCGGTGCGCCTGAGGAAGGCTCGAGCTCACCTGTCGGCTCCCAGCTCCCACCTTGGTCTTCGCTCACGTAGATCGCTCCGTGCGTGCCATGTCCTCCAGGAGCCTGGGGTCCGGTCGCCAGTGCGGCAAACACTTGCGCATGGCCCGGACCGATCTCGATGTCCACGACTCTCATAGATCCGAGTTCTCCGAGCCCAGCGGTCGAAAGAACGTCATCCCAACTGCATCCCGAGTTCCGCGTCCGCTGGATGGTTGGTCCGTCAGAAACGTAGATCGTGCTCTGCCCGGATTCCGTGGCCGCGTATGCATCCACGCGAGAAAGGGTCGGGATCGTGCTCCACCCTCCTCCTAGATCGGCGGCGCAGTCGCCGGTGGGCAGACTCTGTGCCAGGCTGAGGCCGGCCGATAGTGCTACCAAACTCAGCGCGGTCGCCATAGCAGCCGATCGGCGGAGGGAGTCAGGAACGGGTCTCAAGGCGCGTCCTCGCTTCCAGTGGGCACGACGTCCTAGTAGGTGAACCTCAGAATGAGCCCTCCGCTCGAGCATCGGTAGGACCACCCGCAGTCACCGTCGTAGTGGAAGAAAACGTGGTTCCCCCCGGATCTGGAGGCGACCGCGGAACGGATCGGGCGAACGGACCAGTAATTCGTGTTGTTGGCCGAGTCTCTCCTGCTCGCTACGAACCCCGTTGGCTGCAGTCCTGGCGGCGTGATGTTTGCCCAACCTTCGCTTGCTCGGATCAGCACCTGAGGTAGGCCGTCGAAGACAGCGATCGGGCGCTTGTCCGGAGAGTCATCGTGAATTATCTCCGCGAAGTAGGTCTGTTTCGACCCTGAGGTATCGAGGGCCCCGGGAACCTCCTCCGCCTTCCACCCCGAGCCCGGGCTCTTGCCATGTATGAATCGGCCGGGCGCCAGTAGCCTCACTTCGGCCGCTCGTCGTAGAGCGGCGATGTCCATGGGTGGATTGAATGGAACGGAAGGGATGGATCCGTTCTCGAGAGCCTTCTCCCATTCCTTACCACCGTTGGTTGATCGATACGCGGCGCCGGGCCCCGTGGTCCACAACCAGTCGGGATCGCGAGGGTCAACGATCAGCGAGTT
>JBOGXG010000011.1:0-6313 GCA_050694195.1 Actinomycetota bacterium
CCTTCGCGTTGTGCAACGTCATCAGCGTTACCCCAGCCTCCTCGCCCTCCTGCACGTCCGTATCCGTTATCAGCGCCAGGCGTTCGAGGAACCCGGTCAGGCTGGGATCGTCGGCGTTCTCGTCGTACTCGGTCGCGACACCGGCGAGCTCGCGGAGGTTCTCCTGCCGCGAGAGCGATTCGAATGTCCGTTCCGCTTGCAACGCCGCCATGAGCCCGCTGATGTCCCAGGTAAGTTCGACTATCTCGGCCACGGTCGAGCCGCCCTCCGACGCGCTCCGGATCTGCTCGAACAGCCTCGATGTCTCGAGGATCGCGCCCAGGGCGCGCTTGGAGAGACCCGGAGCTTCCTCTGCACGGATGAACGCGTCGCCGAGATCGATCCCCTCCCGACGAGAGAAGTCGACGAGGCGCGCGAGGGAGGTATCGCCGATCCCTCGTTTCGGGGCCTGCGCGGCACGGATGACGCTTACCTCGTCGGAGGGGTTCATCGCCGCCCGTAACCAGGCGAGTAGATCCTTCACCTCCTTGCGTTCGTAGAAGCGAACGCCCCCGATGACCCTGTAGGGGATCTCCTCGCGAGCGAAGATCTCCTCGAGCACCCGTGACTGAGCATTGGTCCGGTAGAAGATCGCGAGGTCGGCCAACGCGTAGCCGTGCTCCTTCAGCCGCTGGATCTCGGCGGCGACCCATGCCGCCTCGTCGTGCTCGTTCTGCGCGTGGTAGCGGGTGATCAACTCGCCTGCGGCCGATCGCGTCCACAGCGACTTCGGCTTCCTCATGAGGTTGTTCTCGATCACGGCGTTCGCCGCGGCGAGGATGTTCTGTGTCGAGCGATAGTTCTGCTCGAGGGTCACGACCCGTGCATCCGGCCAGTCGCGCTCGAAGTCGAGCAGGTTCTTGATCGTCGCCCCGCGGAACGCGTAGATCCCCTGATCGGCGTCGCCCACGACGAAGATGTTGCGCCACTTTCCCGCAAGCAAAGTCGCGAGACGTGCCTGAGCGAAGTTCGTGTCCTGGAACTCATCCACGAGGACGTGGGTGAATCGCTCCTGATAGTGCTTCAAGGCATCGTCGAAGCGATCGAAGACCTCGACCGTGCGAATGATGAGGTCGTCGAAGTCCATCGCGGACGAGATTGTCAACCTGCGCTGGTACTCCTCGTAAACCTTGGCGATCGTTTTCTCCCATGGGTTCCCGGCGAAGTCCGCGTACAGCCCCGCATCCATCAATCGGTTCTTCGCGTCTGAGATCGAGGCGGCAACAGCGCGCGGCGGGATCCTCTTGGGGTCGACGCCGAGCTCCTTCATCACCGACTTGATGAGGCGATCCGAGTCGGACGCGTCGTAGATGGAGAAAGACGAGCGGATATCGAGCCGGGGTGCCTCTCGTCTGAGGATCCGGACGCAGGCGGAATGGAACGTCGAAACCCACATCCGTTCCGCAACGGGGCCGACGAGATCTACTACCCGGCGCCTCATCTCGTCCGCCGCCTTGTTCGTGAAGGTGATCGCGATGATCGAGAAGGGAGAGACACCGTTGTCGATCAGATGGGCGATCCGGTAGGTAAGGACGCGGGTCTTGCCCGAGCCGGCTCCGGCCACCACGAGGGCCGGACCGTCGGCCATCTCTACGGCCTCCCGCTGAACCGGGTTCAGATCGGCCAGGAAATCTTTCTTCACCAGACGATTATCGAGCCTTGACCCTCCCGATGACTCCGCGTAGCCCGCGCCGCTCCGCATTGGTCAGGCCCACCGCGAGATAGGCGGCCAGATACGCCCCTCCGCCGACGATGCCGGTGGCGAGGAGGTCGATGAGGAAGCCGCCCGGAACCGCTTGGTGGACGAGGTACATCACGGCCAGCCCCAGGAGGGTCGGAACGAGGAGGCGCCCGTAATCGCGGTCGTAGGGCTGGATGCGGACGAATCGTTTAACCAGCGCGAGGCGCGCCCATTTCGAGGCCGCGAACGTGGCGGCATTCGCGATCGCGGCCCCCTCCATCCCGTACTTCGGGCAGAGCCAGAAGGCGAGAGCGAGGTTCATGACGAGCGAGCCCGCGTAGACGAGCAGGTCCCAGCCGGTCCGTCCCACCATGATCAGCACGAACCCGACGCTCCCCGTCGCGATGTTGATGAACTGGCCCGCGATCAGGATGAGAAGTGCGGTGCGGCCTCCGGAGAAATCGGAGCCGAAGATCCTCAGCGTCTCGTTCGGAGCCACCGCGAGGACCAGAAAGACCGGCATCGTCGCCGCGATCGTCCAGCGCGTGAGGTTCTTGAAGAGCTTGTCGAGTCGCACGGTCTCGCCTCGGTTGTGGAGGTCGGCAACGAACGGACTGAACATCAGGCTCACCGAAGTCAGGAACAGCACGATCAATTGACCCGCCCGGAGAGCAGCCGAGTAGACGCCGACCTCCGCGCTCGACACGTACCGCGTCAGGACGAAGAGGTCGGTCCAAAAGAGCAGCTGGGAGAACAGCGCGGCGGGTGCTCGGGGGCCGGCGTAGCGGAACAAGCGGCTCAACTCGCCCGGCTCCATCGGAGCCGCGTCCCATCCACGGCTTTCTCTCCGCCATGCGCCCCACGACGCGCCGGCGGCTATCACCCAGGAGAGGGAGTAGGCGAAAACGCTCATCCATGCCGTCTCGGAGAAACGCCATCCCGCCAGCATGATCACCAACCACAAGAGGGGCTGGCCGGCCCAGAAGATGTAGAGCGTGTATCGCATGATCTTCAGCCCTCTGGTGGCCGATAGCCACACGTTCGCGAGGGCAAGGAAGGGGAGGCCGGCCGTTGCCGCTTCGATCACCCAACGGCCGACGTCGCCCTCGATCGAGAACATGCGGCGTATCGAGTCGGCCGCCAGGAACGCGAGCACCGCACTGATGAGACTCACCGTGGCCGCGATCGTTGCCGCTCGCGCGACCGGTGTCCGGACGCGTTCGAACCGTCCGACACCGACCTCGACGGCGACATCACGCAACACCGCCATATCCATCCCGGCGCGGGTGATGAAGGAGATGACGAACGCCGCTTGAGTGACTACGGTGACGACTCCGAACGCGGTCTTGCCGAGGACGTTCGAGATGAGGATGTTGGTGGCGAAGGTCGCGATCGCGGCGACGACGATGCCGGCGATGTTCTGAGAGGTACCGGAAAGGATCGTTAGGTGATCGCTTCGGTTCTCTGCTACTCCCATTCGATCGTGCCGGGTGGTTTCGAGGTGATGTCGTAGACGACCCGGTTGATGCCCGGCACCTCGTTGACCACGCGAGTGGAGATGCGTTCCAGGAGCTCGTACGGGAGCCGGGCCCAATCGGCCGTCATCGCGTCCTCACTTGTGACGGCGCGGAGCACCATCGGATAGCCGTACGTCCGCTCGTCGCCCATCACACCTACCGAACGGATCGCAGGCAGCACCGCGAACGACTGCCAGATGTCGCGGAGGAGATCCGCCTTCTTCATCTCGGAGAGAACCACCGCGTCGGCAGCCCGAAGCAACTCGAGACGATCGCGCGTCACCTCGCCGATGATCCGCACCGCGAGGCCGGGTCCCGGGAACGGCTGACGCCAGACGACCTCCTCGGGGAGCCCAAGCTCCTCCCCCACCCGGCGCACCTCGTCCTTGAAGAGGTTCCTCAGCGGCTCGACGAGCGTGAACTTCATGTCCTCGGGGAGCCCGCCGACGTTGTGGTGACTCTTGATCCTCGCGGCGTCCCTCGTACCGGACTCGATCACGTCGGGATAGAGCGTCCCTTGCACGAGGAAGCGCGCATCTTCGAGGTCGTCGCGGGCTACTTCTTCGAAGATCCTGATGAAGGTCTCGCCGATGATCTTCCGCTTCTGTTCGGGGTCGTCGACACCCGCGAGGTTCTCGAGGAATCGATCGGCGGCTTTCACGTGGATGAGATCGATCCCCATGTGACGACGGAACGTGTCTTCGACCTGCTCCGCCTCACCGGCACGAAGGAGTCCGTGGTCGACGAACACACATGTCAGCTGATCCTTCACCGCCCGGTGAACGAGCGCGGCCGCCACCGAGGAGTCCACGCCCCCCGACAGAGCGCACACGATCTTCTCCGACCCGACCGTGCCGCGGATGGCCTCGATCGACGACTCGATGATCGACGTCATCGTCCACGAGGGCAACAGGTCGGCCCCCTCGTAGAGGAAGTTCTTCAACACCTCCGTACCGCGCTCCGAGTGGATCACCTCGGGATGGAACTGAACGCCGAAGAAAGCCCGGTCACGGTCCTCGAACGCCGCGACCGGGGAGACCGGCGTCGAAGCCGTAGGGGTGAATCCGGTCGGGGGCTTCACGACCGCGTCGTTGTGACTCATCCACACGACCTGCTCCGGAGGAAGCTCCGCGAACAAGAGGGAGCCCGGTGCCTCGACGCTCAACTGTGCTTTGCCGAATTCTGCGACGCCGGTACGACCGACCTCACCCCCCAGGGCCGTCGCCATCAATTGCTGCCCGTAGCAGATGCCGAGGACCGGGATGCCGAGTTCGAACACCCGGAGATCGATGCCCGGCGCTCCCGGCTGATGCACGGATTTGGGGCCGCCCGACAGAACGATCGCCGCCGGTCTTCGTGCGGCGATCTCTTCCGCCGACAGATCGTGCGGAACTATCTCGGAGTAGACGTGGCACTCGCGCACGCGGCGGGCGATCAGCTGGGCGTATTGGGCCCCGTAATCGATGACGAGGACGGATGCGTCCCGGCGGGGGCCTTCAGGCATGAGTCACCTTACCGCGGAGGATCCCGCCGCAGCCGTCTTGCAGAGCCCTCCCAAGAAGGCGCCCGCTCAGCTCCGAGGGAATGTTCCCTCGACGACGATCGACAGACGATCCTCGTCCATCCGGGTCCCGATCTTGTCGAACCCCGCCTTCTTGAACATGCGGGTGATCTTTGGTCCGAGATCCTCGGCCGTCTCGAGGAGCAGCCATCCGCCGGGCTTCAGCCATCCGATGGATTCGAAAACCGCGCGGCGCATGAGCCCCAGCCCGTCGTCCGATTGATCGCTGAGGGTGAACAGCGGCTCGAACTCGCGCACCTCCGCAGGAAGGTCCTCGATCTCGTCGAGATGGACGTACGGAACGTGCCCGGTGATGAGATCGACCCGTCCCTGGAGCTTCGTCGGGAGGGGGCCGTACATGTCTCCTCTCTTCAGCTTCACGTTGGAGATCCCGAGCCGCTTTGCGTTCTTTCGCCCTTGGGAGAGACCCTCCTCGGAGATGTCGGCTCCGAAGACCTCCGCCGAAGGGAACTCGTCGGCGATGGCCAGAGCTATCGGTCCGGCTCCCGTGCAGACATCGACGACGATCGGCTTCTTCTTACGCTTCAGATGGTTAACCGCGAGCTCCACGGTCAGTTCGGACGAAGGACGCGGCACGAACGCCCCGGGGGTGACCTTGAGTTCGAGACCCCAGAACTCGATGAAACCCATCAGGAAAGGGAACGGTTCCCCTCCCGCACGTCGCGCGATGAGAGAGAGATAGCGCTCGCGGGTACGACGGGTGGGCTCGGCGTCGTCGTCGAGGTCGTCGACATCCACATCAAGGCAACGAGCGAGCAGCTCCCGGGCCTCGGCCTCAACGATGTGATCATCGAAGATATGCGAGGAGTCCTCGAGGACCCTCGTCCCGAGATCGAGAAGCTGTTTAACCGTGGTGGGCTCGCTCATAAGCGGAGTGATGCTACGCCACGGCGCTAGGCACGAAAATCGCGGGAACGCTAGACCGCGTGGAGGCGTGGTTCTTCGTCTACCGGGACCGAGACCGTGGGCCGCTCCAGCTCCGTCGACAGCACGATAGTCGTGCGCGTACGGGCGACGCCTCTGATGGAGCGGATCCTACGAAGCAGTTGCTCGAGGGCTTTGTTCGTGGCGGTGCGGATCTTGATGAGGTAACAGTCCTGTCCGGCGATGCGATGGAACTCGAGCACGTCCAGCTCCTCGCAGATCCGGGCGACGATCTCCTCGTCGTGCGCGAACTCGCTGCCTTCGGACAACGTCACCAGCGCGAACGCGGCGTGGGAGCGGTCGACCTCCTTCGGATCCACGACCGCGGCGTAGGCCGCTATGACGCCCTTCTGCTCGAGCTTGCGGACTCGCTCGTGGATCGCCGGGCCCGAGAGCCCGACCTCTTTAGCGATGGCCGCGTGCGACATGCGCCCGTCGTCACGGAGCAGGGCCAGGATCTGCCGGTCGATCCGGTCGAGGTCGGCGGCCATCTGTCGGACCTACCGACCTCGACGAACGGATCGAGCCGGGCGCCCGCTTGCGGGCGCGGTGCGCCGGGCGGGCCGGGGG
>JBOGXG010000012.1:0-10007 GCA_050694195.1 Actinomycetota bacterium
ACCCACACGTGTCCACCACGGCGTCCCAGGATCCCGAGCCGAGACGTTCGAGCTCACCATCCCGGTCCCCGTGGATCTCGGTGGCGGAGGGAAAGAGACCCGGGTTCGTCTCGCCTCTGTGGAACAGAACGACCTCGTGCCCGCGCGCCAGCGCGGCTTGCACGATGTGACGGCCCACGAACTGCGTGCCGCCGATGAACAGGAGCCTCACTTCGTGTCGGTGCGACGTGCCCGGTAGCTCTTCGCCTTCTCGCGGTTCCCGCACACGGCCATCGAGCACCACTTACCCGATCGGTTGCGCGCGTGATCGTAGAAGGCCCAGCGACAGGTCTCGCGGCGACACGCCTTCAGGCGCGACCACGTCCCGTTCTCCATCGCCTTGTAAACCTCGGCCAGCACGAGACCGATCGCGCCGTCCACGCCGGGAGCGCGAGGCTCGAGACGCCCTTCGCAACCGACGTCACATTCGGTGTCGAAACACATAGCGAAGCGAGCCCGCACACCCGCCTCGTCCAGCAACTTGACGGCCTCCGGGTCCGGATCGTTGCCGTTGTTCGCTTCGATCGTGACGCGCAGCGCTTCACGCACCTTGCGGGCCCAAACGACATCGTCGTCGGTCACCGGGCCCTCGAGGGGAAGGCCGTGGGAGGTGGCCCACGACGCCAACGCCCCGGGAGCCGACCAATCGTCCTCGGTCGCCTCGAGGTCCGCCGTGTTCACGAAGTCCTGAACGAGCTTCAGGCGCCCCGGTGCATCGTTTTCGGCCATCTCAGAAAGTCACCACCTACTTGACTTGACAGGTTACGCTAACCAGTATAGCTTGAACACTGGTTACACGGCAAGCCTTCCCTCGGGAGGGCCAGGGATCGAAAGGAGAGGCCCATGCACCCCGACTTCATCGAGGAGATGTCCAGGGCCCGGCAGCAGGCCTTCCATGACGAGGCGGCACGCTCTCGACTGGCACCGCACACGCACCACAGGGTCCGGGACGCCCTCGGCCGAGGCTTCATCCGGGCCGGGCGCTGGCTCCTCCACCACGACTGACATGAGGTTTCCGGATCTGCTTCTAGACGATCAAGGAGGTGACTCACAGTGGAGACGATCATCTTTTCGCTCGTGATCGTGGCGTTCTTGGCAGCGGTCATGGCCTTCGGAAGGGACAGCCGCGACGGCAACGACTGGGTCTGGCACTCCCGCCCGTAGTGGGCAAGGACCCCCGACCCCACCCCCACAAGGGCCGCCCGGGATCGACCGAGGCGGCCCTTGCCGCGCGCCGGTGTCATCCCGTAAGGGACGGGTCCCTGATGATGACGTCGGCGAGAACCTCGTCGATCCTCTTCATGAGCCCCTCCTCCAATCTGACGCCCGATGCTTTCACGTTCTCCCGAACCTGTTCGGGGCGCGTGGCACCGATGATCGCGGCCGAGACGTTGTCGTTCTGAAGGACCCACGCGAGGGCTAGCGTCGCCATCGTCACGCCGGCCTCCTCCGCGAGTGGGCGAAGTTCCTGGACGGCTCTCAGCACCTCATCCGTCGTGAGTCGATCGTTCATAGCTCCTCCGGTCGCGGCGCGCGATCCCTCGGGTACGGGCTTCCCCGGCACGTACTTTCCGGTGAGGACGCCCATCGCGAGCGGCGACCACACCACCTGGCCTATCCCTTCCTGCCGGCACAGCTCGATCACCTCGGGTTCCGGCACTCGCCAGAGCATCGAGTACTGGGGCTGGCTCGACACGATGCGGGTCAGGCCCATTCCGTCGGCGAGTCGCAACCCGTGCGCGATCTGATCGGCGGTCCACTCGCTGATGCCGATGTAGTGCACCTTCCCCATGCGGACGAGATCGTCGAACGCGCGGATCGTCTCCTCCAGCGGCGTGTGCCTGTCGTACCTGTGGGCCTGGTAGAGGTCGACGTACTCGGTCTGCAGGCGCTCGAGCGAGCCGTCGATCGACTCCATGATGTGCTTCCGAGAGAGCCCCCTGTCGTTCGGGCCGGCCCCCATCGACCAGAAGACCTTGGTCGCGAGGAAGTAATCCGAGCGTTTGACCCCCTTGAGGGCTCGTCCCAGCACCGCCTCCGCCTTGCCACGCTCGTAGATGTCGGCGGTATCGAAGAAGATGACGCCGGCGTCGAGCGCGGCCCGCACGCAGCCATGCGCCGCCTCTTCGCCCACGCTCCCGCCGTGAGTGATCCAGTTCCCGAGAGCGATCTCGCTCACCTTCGCTCCCGCCGATCCCAGCCTGCGGTATTCCATGTCAGTTCCCTTCCCTGATGCCCGAGGTCCCACCCCTGCACGGCCGAGCCAGGGGGAGGATAGTCAAGACGGGCCCCCTTCCGGCCGAACCCCTTTAGGCTAAGGACATCGCGGAGCGATAGGCCACAGCGGGACCGGAGGCCGCGCCCGCCTCATCAGATCCGGAGGGGGTCCATTGAAGGTTGTCGTAACGGGCGGAGCCGGCTTCATCGGAGCCAACCTCTGCCGGATCCTGCTCGAGCATCCGTCCGTATCGAACGTCGTGGCGGTGGACGACGTGTCGACGGGATCGAGCGGCAACCTCGCGGGGGTGGACGTCGAGTTCATCGAGGGAACGATCCTCGACAGCGCCGTCCTGGAACGTTCCTTCCGCGGAGCCGATGCCGTGGTTCACCTGGCAGCTCGGCCCTCAGTACCCCGCTCGCTCGCGGATCCCGTAGCGACGCACACGGCCAACGCGACGGGCACGATGTCGGTCCTCGAGGCCGTTCGTTCCAGCGAGGTTCCCTCGCTCGTCGTGGCGTCGTCGTCGTCGGTCTACGGGGCGAACCCCACACTTCCCAAGCACGAGGAGCTCGCCACGCGGCCGCTCAGCCCCTACGCGGCGTCGAAGCTGGCGACCGAGGCCTACGCACTCGCCTACCAGGAATCGTTCGGAGTGAACACCGCCTGCTTCCGTTTCTTCAACGTCTTCGGACCCCTGCAGCCTGCCGGCCACGCCTACGCCGCCGTGATCCCCGCCTTCATCTCGGCGGCCCTGAAGGGCGAGCCGCTCAGGATCTTCGGCGACGGTCGCCAGAGCCGGGACTTCACGTTCGTGGGGACGGTGGGGGCCGTGCTGTGCGACGCGGCGGTCAGGCGGCTCGCCCATCCGGGCCCGATCAACCTCGCGTTCGGGTCCCGCGTCGATCTGCTCACCGTGGTCGGGTTGCTCGAAGGGATCTTCGGGCATCCTTTGGAAGTGGTGCACGAAGAAGCTCGCAAGGGAGACGTGCAGCATTCGCAGGCGGATCAGTCACTCCTGCGACGGCTGTTCCGCGACGTCGACCCGGTTGACCTCGAGACGGGGTTGAGAACTACTGTGAAGTGGTTCAAGACCCTGGATCCCTCGCGCGTCTGAGCCGGATGGTGGCAGCAGTCGGGGGTCGGCGCCCCAACAGACAGGATCCGGCCATCTCGATCGGAGAGGTAAGGAAGTGAACGAGGCAACGCCCGAGCGGCGAGAGAACGATCGCATAGGTGCCCGCTGGTTGTCCGCCGCCGATGCGGCCGACGCCGCCGGCGTCACCCCGGGGGCGGTCCGAACCTGGGCGGAGAAGGGCTACATCGTGTCGCAGCGATCGCAGGGTCTTGCAGGCGAACAGATGCTGGTCCGGCTCGACGAAGTCATGGCGCACGTGGGAGCCTCCCCTCCCCCGGCCGAGACGGGTACCGGCGATGCGGACGTCGACTCATCCGGTGAGCCGTCTATGACGAACTCGCTCGCTCCCCTCCTCAAAGCGGTCCCCGATCTCATGACCCAGCTCACCGCCGCGACCGATCGAGCGGCGCGTGCCGAGACGAAGTTGGAGTTCCTCTCCGGACAGGTGACGACCCTCAGGGAACAGTTGAAAGAGGTGCGAGCACGCAACAAGTCTCTCCTCGAGAGCTTGCGGGAGACCCGCAGGGACGCGGGGTTCGCCCGGCCGCTCGACACAACCGCCGGTGGAGAGGACTCGAGAAACTGGGCGATCTATCGCGGGTCGGTCGAGGAGAGGCCCCCGCCACCGCAGCGAACGGCCGCGCAGGCGACGGCGGGTCCGGCGGACGCCGGCCGCGCGGTCCCTCCCCAGAGTCCCGCGCCTCCGAGAGGACCGGCCCCTCCTCCGGACGAGCCTTCGGGACAGGGACCCGGCCAATCACCGATATGGAACTCGGCGCGCGAGGGAGGTGTCGCGCGGGGGCCGGGCCGACCGGATGGTCCGCTACCGCCGATCCCATCCCCACTGGTATCGCCCCCCCGCCGTCGGTGGTGGCACCGGCGTCATTAAGGTGACGCCGTTCCTACCGCGGGCCCGATGACTACGATATCCGTCACCCTCGTAGCAGGGGCGCGCCCGAACTTCATGAAGATGGCGCCGCTCATGCTCGCGCTGGACGACAGGCCGGAGCTGTTCAAGACGTCGCTGGTGCATACAGGCCAGCATTACGACAGCGCTATGTCGGACGTCTTCTTCGACGACCTCGGTATGAGGTCTCCCGATGGATATCTGGGCGTGGGCTCGGGCTCACATGCGGAGCAGACCGCCGCGATACTCGTCGCCTTCGAGGAACTCCTGGCCGCGGCGCCACCGGACATAGTCCTCGTCGCCGGTGACGTCAACAGCACCATCGCCTGCGCGCTGGCCGCCAGGAAATTGAACATCGTGGTCGGGCACGTGGAGGCGGGCCTCCGCAGTCGCAACTGGAGGATGCCCGAGGAGGTGAATCGCGTCGTTACCGACACACTCTCCGACTATCTATTCACGCCGACGCCCGATGCGGACGACAACCTCATCGCGGAGGGGATCCAGAGCGATCGGATCCATCTAGTGGGGAACGTGATGATCGACAGTCTTATGCGCGCCTTGCCCGAAGCGCGTCGTCGTCGTAGATGTGCCGATCTCGGGCTTGCACCGAAGTCGTACGGACTGATCACGCTGCACCGACCGTCGAACGTCGACGACCCGGCTCAGCTCCGCGAGGTTCTCGACGCGATCGGTAGGTCCGTTCCTCGGGCCGTCTTTCCCGTACATCCACGTACGCGAGCGCGCATCCAAGAGTTGGACGAGGGAGGCAGCGCGATCGGGTCAAACATCATCTTGCTCGATCCGCTCGGCTACTACGACTTCACGAGCCTGATGGTGGATGCATCGTTCGTTCTCACCGACTCCGGAGGGATCCAAGAGGAGACGACCTACCTACAGATCCCGTGCATGACCCTGCGCGAAGAAACCGAGCGGCCCATCACCGTCTCGCAGGGCACGAACGAGATCGTGACGCTCGGCGACCTTCAGCAGCTCGTGCCCAAGGTCGAGAGCGGCGGATGGAAGAAGGGCGCGGTCCCGAAGTTGTGGGACGGCCGGACCGCCGAGAGGATCGCCGACGTTCTGGCCCAGGGGATCAGCGCGAAGCTCTAGTCACTAGCCGAGATCCGTGGAACGCCAGTTCCCCTTCACCCTCACGTAGAGACGACCCGCGGCTCCATCGACGGCGATCGTTCCATCCGGAGGCGTCTTGTCGAAGGAAGCATCGCTGACCGGACCGTTGACTATCCTCGTGGCGACGCCCTCGCTGAAGCGCCCGAGGCCCTCTTTCGTGACCGCCGCCTTCACCTCCCCGCCCGCATCCCGCCATACCGCTTGATCCTTCTTCTGTCCGGCTTGAGGACGGGAATCGACACCGATCGCTCCGGGCGCCGCTCCCAGCTTCACGTGTCGGCCGTTCTGACCGGCGATCCACAGTGCGGGACCGGCGAAGGGATCGACGTTCAGTGGAGGCGCGATGAACATCGGGATATGGGACCGGAAATCGTCGAACGCGTTCAGCGAAAGATCGCGCGCAGGATCGTCGATGAACCGCACCTTGGCCGGGGAGCCCCCCACCTGAGCATCGATTATCACGTAGGTGGAGCCCTGTTCGGTGGTCTCCGCGGCCCCCGGCGCGAACCTGTAGACCGTGCCGCCGTTGGCGGAGAAGTAATTGTTCTGGAACAACAGAGCGCGGCCCGACTGGACATCGAAGAAGGGGGCGGGATCGGCTCCTCCTTGCTCCATGTGCGTGCCTACGAAATGGATCGATTGGTTCCTGATCCCCTCGGCACCGCCCTCGCCTCGCTCTTCCTGACGCGCCAGTCGAACGAACGCATCGCTCGCTCGTTCGATGTTGAGGTCATAGAAGAAGAGGAACTCCGCAGAGTTGATCAGAAGGCCCACGCCGTCATCGATCAGTTCGATGTTCCGAAAGATCATCTGCTGGCAATCGACGACCGAGAGGCCATAGCCGGGACATTTATCCGCGCGAACGTTCTCGAAGTAAGCGGGTTGCTGGGGCGAGACGAGGATGCCGTTGGCACCCGTGTTGCGATTGCCGTCGACCTTGATGCCCGACATCGTCAAACGACGTGATGGACCCGGCGACGCGAACCTCACTCCCGAGCTTCGGATGATCGCCGTCTCGCCATCGGGGAACCGGAAGTCCGGGGATGCCTTGATGATCGTTCGGATCGGGCCGGCTCCCATGAGAACCATGTCCGGTGGGCAGTCGAGCGGGCGTGACGTGATGTACGTACCCGGGGGGATGTAGACGGGCTGCGCATCTTCGGCAGCTTTCTCGATGGATCGGAGAAGCGCGGCCGTATCGTCGGTCTTACCGTCGCCCTTGGCGCCGAAGCGTCTCGCGTTGTTGACGGATACGTACTTCGGTGCAAGCCGGGCGGCTTCGGCCGTGGGCGCTCCCATCAATCCCGCCGCGGCGCCTACTGCGAGCGTGCTACCGAGGAAGTTACGCCTCGTCGAGCGTTCGTCCACGTGTTCCACCTACTTCACAACAGACAGGGGTGCGTCACTGTGCAGATACGTCACGATAGAGATATGCCCTGCACGCCCCCCGGATATGCGTTTTCAACTTCTAGATCAGGTACTGCTAGATCACAACCTAACCACGTTCGTGCCCTCGTAGTCCTTCAGCGCGTTCCTGGTGTCAAGGACGAGGCGTGATCTGTCCGCTATGTCGTACCAGTCGTAGATGGAGTGAGCCGTCACCGCAACGACGATGTCCGCTTCCCGAAGGGCCGCCGGGCTCAGCTCGGTCCGCTTCAGCGGCCCACTCTTCAGCTGGATCTCCTCGACGAACGGATCGTGGAAAGCGACGTCGGCGCCCGCCTTATCCAGTCGCTCGAGGATCGTGAGCGCCGGCGACTCACGCATGTCGCTTATGTCCGGTTTATAAGCCACCCCGAGGACCAGGACCCGGGACGACCTCAGGCTGTTGCCCTGATCGTTGAGACAATCGTTGATCCGCTGGACAACGTATGCGGGCATCCGATCGTTGATCTCACGCGCCAGCTCCACGAAATGGGCCGTGGCACCCATCTGGCGCACCCGCCATGAAAGGTAGGCGGGATCGACGGGGATGCAGTGACCGCCCCAGCCCGGCCCGGGATAGAAGGGGGTGAAGCCGAACGGTTTCGTGGCGGCGGCATCGATGACTTCCCAGATATCGACCCCGAGGTCATGGCACAGGATCGCCATCTCGTTCACGAGCGCGATGTTGATGTGCCGGTAGGTGTTCTCAAGGAGCTTGGTGGTCTCCGCAACGGTAGGAGAAGACACGCGGACGACCGTGTCGATGAATGATGAGTAGAACGCCTCCATCAACGCGGTGCTGGTCTCGTCGATCCCTCCGACTATCTTCGGGACGTTACGGAGCTGGAAGCGCTGGTTACCAGGATCGATCCGTTCGGGAGAGAAACCTAGGTAGAAGTCCTCCCCCGATCGGAGCCCACCACTCTCCAGCATCGATCTCAGGAACTCATCTGTGGTTCCCGGATAGGTTGTGCTTTCGAGGATGACGAGAGAGCCCGGTCGCATGTGCTGCGCGATCGCGTTCGCGGCCCCCTCGATGTACGACATATCCGGGAGCTGATGCTTCAAGGGTGTCGGCACGCAGATCACGAACACGTCCGCGTCTGCCAGCCGGCCGGAGTCCGACGTCGCCTCGAAGAGACCACCGTCGACGAAGCGTTTCAGCTCGTCATCGGGGACATCCGTGACCGGCGAGCTGCCGTGAGCGAGTTCTTCGACGCGTCGTTCGTCGACGTCGAAGCCGAGCGTCTTGAACCCCGCGTCGGCGGTGGCAAGTGCCAGCGGGAGACCCACGTAGCCGAGCCCCAGGACGGCGATACGAGCGTCCTTCGATGCGATTGCCTCCGAAACCCCCATGGCCGCTGCAATCTAGCAGAGTGCCCCGTCCGTCGGCCTTGGGTGGGAATCCCTGGCTTTATTCTCGCGAAATTCCGCCCAACCCCATTTCCACGAGGATGCCAGCAGGATAGATTTGCCAGGCGGAGTAGATAGAAGGACATAGGTGCCTTAGGGGACATACCAGATCAAGCCCTTCCAACGAGGCGGGCGTGGGGGTGAGTAGGTGCACGGATCCAGGACGGCCGCGGCGCCGCAGGCGGACCGCCGTCACGTCGAAGATAGGTTCATCGATCTAACAAGGATCGAAAAGAGCGAGAAACAACCACTCGAGCGTTTCAAGCTCTGGTCCTTCGCCGCCGGTGTCGGGATCTCCGGCGCCGCTGCGGGCATCTTGTCGTTGCTGCTCGCCTACGGCGCGAGGCACGGCAATCCGTTCTGCGGCCCCGGCTTCACCACCTGCGGCGAGTCGCTTCCCTACATCGCGCTCCTTCCCGCCGCCGCCGGCATCCGTATGGCGCTGGCCCTCCGGCGCCGTCCGTGGCAACACAGGCGCCCGCGCGGTTTCTTCGAGGAGGTCCGTGAAGCGGTGAGCGACGCCGCCGTCGGGTCGATCCTGCTGGTGCTCTTCACTTTCTTCTTCCGAGCCGGGACTGAATTCCAAACGTTCTCTTATTCGCGCTCCGTGTTCTTCATCGACTGGTTGGCGGCGACACTTCTATCGATCGTCGTCGCCGTCGGCGCGAAGGCGACACTGGACGTCCTTCGAAGTCGGGGGAACAACCTGAAGAACGTCGTCCTCATCGGACGTGGGCACAAGGCCGCCGCCTTCCAGGAGACGATCGAGGCGCATCCCGAACTCGGCTACCGCCTCGTGGGCCGGGTCGAGGCCGATCTCGACGGCTCGTCCGAGATCGACATACAGGAGTACCTCTTGGCGATCGCGGAGGTGCATCGCCTGGATGAGGCGATCCTCGCGACCGACAGCCTGCACAGCAGTCAGCTTTATCGACTCGTCGGGGTAGCGGAGCTGGTCCACGTCGAGATCAAAGCGATACCCGAGTTGTTCGGCCTTCCACCGACGAAGGTCGCGAACGAAACCTTGGGGCATCTGCCCGTTCTAAGTCTCCTCAAGGAGCCACTTCCCGGGGGCCGGCGTGCGGTCAAGCGTGCGATCGACATCCTTCTGGGCTCGCTGGCCCTGTTCCTGATCACCCCCGTACTGATCGCGGCCGCGGTCGCGGTCCGACTCACCTCGAAGGGCCCGATCATCCTGCGTCAGGAGCGGCTCGGGATGGACGGCAGACCCTTCCAGATGATGAAGTTCCGAACGATGTACGTGGACAGCGATCCCAGCATCCACCGCGACTACGTCAGGTCGCTGATCGAGGAGCCCGACATCGAGGCGTCGGACGAACTCCTCAAGCTGCAGGACGATCCTCGCATCACGCCGGCGGGCAAGCTGCTGCGCCGTCTCTCGATCGATGAGCTTCCGCAGCTGATAAACGTCCTCCGCGGCGAGATGAGTCTCGTGGGACCCCGTCCTGCGCTGGCTTTCGAGGTCGAGCTCTACACCGAACTTCACCGGCGGCGCCTCGAGGTTCGTCCGGGGATGACCGGGCTCTGGCAGGTGAAGGGGCGATCGCGTTTGAGCTTCACCGAGATGGTCTCTTTAGACATCCAGTACATGGAACGGTGGTCCCCGCTTCAGGACCTCTTGATCCTCGGACGCACGATCCCCGCCGTCCTGCGGCGGGAGACGAGCTAAGCCCTCCGGCTCGCGGCCTCGATCAGCTCCACGATCTGCCGGAGAG
>JBOGXG010000013.1:0-3134 GCA_050694195.1 Actinomycetota bacterium
CCTCTGGGACGTCCCGGACGACGTACCGGCTGGGGCCACGCCGATCACCGTGAGCCTGAAGGAGGGAGACCAGGAGCTCGCGAGCGATGAGGTCGCCGCGCGCCTCAGCCATCGCCCCGCGGACGGACCCGCGCTCACCGACCCCCCACCCGATCAGTCGGTCTCGGTCACGTGGCCGGCGATGGGTGGTCGACTCGGGTTCTTCCGAAACACCGGCGATCCCTGGTCGACCGTGATCGACGGAACGACGAGCGAGGGGACGAGGCAGATCCAGGCATTCTACTCGAAGAGCGTCGTCGGGGCGCTCCCTGAATTCGTCTTTTGTGGCCTTGTCCCAACCCAGGTCAGCGCAGCGCCATTTCCGGTCCAGGTTCCTTGCCAACTCCAGAGCGAGGATCAGCCGGACCAAGTGACCGCTGTGGGCCTGGTTTCCCAAGCCACCCTCGACCAGTTCGGGCAGACCGCGTCTCAGGGCCTAACCCAAGAGTCTGCCGATGTAGTGCGTGCGTCCGGCCGAGTGCAGAGAGTCAATGAATTCACCGTGGATATGAATGGGTTCGGCCGGGCCCTTCCGAACCGATGCGCCACGTTCACCGTCTCCGTTACGGACCGAGATGGTAGGCCGGTTCAGGGGGCTAATCTGGACGTCCACTTGAGCGGTCCCGAAGGCTCGAGCTTTGCCGCCGGCAGCCAGAACAGCGGGTCAAAGGCTCCGGATCAAGGACAGCACGAGGCCGCGCCGGCGGTGGACTGTGCCGGGTCGGCAGCGGGAGAACAAGGTTTCCACTCCGCCCAGGAAGTCCCACGCCCCACCTCACACCGCGAGAGCACGGACGGTTCCGGTCTCTCCGGTCCCGACGGGATCGGGCCCGGTCAGTGGCGCTTCGATGTCCACTCTCCTGAGGTCGGCTTCGCCGACGTCACCGTTTGGCTCGATGAACCGCGGTCCGGAAAGGGCCCCGACGACGACGTACAGGGAGCTCGTGAATCGTCGGTGACGGCTCGGGCCCAATGGCTCCCGGAAGCACCGTCTATCACCATCGATCCGGTTGCGGGCAGCGCCGAGACGTCCGCAGGATGTGTTCCCTTCCTCGCGCGGGCGAGGGCCGGAGACGTAGCGGTCCCCGGGATCAACGTCAACATCGACGCCTCCGGCCCCGGGGCCGCACCTTCTTTCTGCGAACCGGAGGGTAGTGCAGAGCTTAGGCAGGTCGAGCGCGCCCCAGAGCCCGATCAGGTCGTGCCGGTTAGGGGCGTGGAGAGCGAGACCGACGCGCGCGGGAACCTCATCTTCGGCCTCAGTTCCACCGCCGGAGGGGACACAACTTTAGACGCGTGGCTCGACGGCGAGACGGGGCAGGACGACGACATCCAAGGTGCGGCGGAAGCGGCGGACTCCACGACGTTCTCGTGGGGCGGAGTTCCCGAGGACGTGAAGCTCAGCTTCATCGACCCCTCCCCCTACGGCGCGGGCTCGACGGGGGCCGGCTCCGGCGTCCAGGTCCCGATGTCCGGCAAGGTGACCGTTGCCGTCCGGGCCAGCGCCCCCAGTCTTGTCGATGAGATCGAGCTCTTGCTCTCGTCGGATGGAGGGACGAACTTCTACGAGATCGGCACGCTTACGCGGGTTCCGGACAGCGACGTCTTCAGTTACCTCTGGACGGGACGCCTCACTCGCGGCAGCCACGTCCTGCGCGCACAGATCCCCGGCACCGAGGCACTTACCGATCTCGCCATCCAGGCGGGCCCGCCCGCGCAGCCGGTCGAGCTTTCGTCAAAGGCACTTGAGGTTGCGGGTATCCGTTCTCCCGCTCTCGGCTCCCGGGTCCCCTTCCGGGAGGGCGCCACGATGGTGGCCGGAACGGCCAGCCCGGGGGCCGAGGGTGTGGACCTTTTCTATACGACCGCGTCCGCGCAGGCGACCCCGCCCGCCGACGGCTGGGTGTTCTGCGGGTACGTGGACCTCGATGGGCTGGGACAGGAACCCCAAGCTTTCGAAGGCGCGTGCACCCTCGCGGAAGAGGACAAGCCTTGGAAGGTCACCGGGCTCGCCGCGATCGCGGTCGATTGCACAACGACCGATGGATGCAACCCCGATCCCACCGCGGGTGGGCCTCTGGGACGCGGGGCCGACAAGGACGCGGGCGACGCCGTTCGGGTCTACGGCTACGAGGACAACCCCCTTCTAACCTTCGCCGGGCTCGGAGAGGGATCGCGTCGGGGACCCTGCCGGCGTTTCGCGGTTCTCACGTCGGACGCGGTGGGTGAGCCGATCCCCAACCAATCGTTCGAGCTTTTCGTGCGTGGGCGAAACGTCTCCTTCTGTCGCCGTCCCGGGTCGTCCGTCGCAGGGGGGGCCGGGCGACTCAGCCTCATATCCCTCATCGACGGTTCCGCAGCGGTCGGGATCAGGTCCCGAAGCCGGGGGGCGTCACAGATCACTGTCTGGTTCGACAGGAACGGCGACGGTCGGCCGGGAGACGACGAAGGGGCAGTCATGCACCCCTTCGAGTGGAGGAAGTAAAGAAGAAGCTTCTCTGGCCCGGGGAGGCCGGCCAAGAGTCCTTAGGTTCGGGGCTCTTCGACAGTTCTGCGACTGAGCGTCAGCGTCGTTCTTATCCATGAGTCACGGATTTCTCCGGGGCGATCAAAGACTTCGGGCACCGACAGAGGGGGAAGTCGTTGGCGCCGCCTCCACTGGAAAGGGAGCCGTGCACTGGGGACATTCCCGGCCGGTGAAACAGGGCGGGCCGTTGGTGTCTCTGAGAGCAGTCGCTCGTCTATGCCTCTACAAGGCTCGCTCTGCTGCGAACCGCATCGAGGGCGGTTCGCAAGTCGTCCATCTCGACCGCGGCCTCGGCCCCGTCGCTCGCCCGCGCGACCCGGCCGAGAGCCTTCATTCCTGCCTGATCCCGTATCCGCTTGAGATCTGCTCCCGAAAGTCTCTCGCTCGACTCGGCCAGCTCGTCGAGATCGACGTCGGCAGCGAGCTTGACGTGGCGCAACAAGACATCGAGCAATGTCCTGCGTCCGCTCGCGTCGGGCAGACCTACCTCGATAGGTGTCAGCCTGCGGCCGTAGATCGCCGAGTCGACGATGTCGGGACGGTTGGTGGCTCCGACGAGAAGCACGCC
>JBOGXG010000014.1:0-9223 GCA_050694195.1 Actinomycetota bacterium
ACCTACGCCTGGTGAGGGTTCAAGCGATCCGAACCATCCCAGCGTTCTTTGGAGCTTAGGAGTGCAGAAACGCGCTCGCACGCGGCAAAGTTCGCCGGTTCGGGTCAGGAACGATTCAGTCGGTAGATATCCGCCCCACGGTACGTGTCCCACACTCATGGGGATCAGGATTTCAGCATCAATCGGCGGCGGCGCCATCCCCATAGCGCGGCCTTCGCCGCGTTCGCGCCCGGCGCGCCGTGGACGCCGCCTCCCGGGTGCGCCGACGACGACGCGAGGTAGAGGTCTTTCACCGGAGTCTCCGGACGACCGAGACCGGGGGTGGGCCGGAAGACGAGTTGCTGGTGAAGCTGCGCGGTCCCGCCGTTGATCGCGCCGTTCACGAGGTTCCGATCGGCATCCTGCATCGTCCTCGGTGTCATGACGTGGCGCCCCCTCACGACGTCGCGGAATCCGGGGGCGAGCGTTTCGATCTTGTCCTCCATGCGTTGCGCGAACGTTTCCGTCTCCCTCTCGTCCCACGAGCCGGTGAGGTCTCCACCGGCATCCCCGCGGACGCGCTGGGGCACGTGCGTGTACGCCCACGCGGTCTCGGTCCCCGGGGGAGAGCGCGTCGGGTCGGTCGTGGTCATCTGTCCCATCACGAGGAACGGATCGGCAGGGATCTGTCCCATGCTGAGTTGCGCGGATAGCAAAGTGAAAGCGTCCATGTCGTCGGCGACGTGGACCGTCCCGGCGAGTCTCGCCTCGTCGGACTTCCAGGGGATCGGCCCGTCTAACGCCCAGTCGATCTTCACGGTTGCGTTGTCGTAGTGGAACCGTTGGATGTCGTCGAAGACCCGGGTCGGGAGCTCTTTGCGGTCGACGAGGTCGAGGTAGAGCGCCGGCGCGCCGACATCGGCGAGGACGGCTCTCTCGGCCCCCACGCTCGCGCCGGTAGCCGTGGTAATCCCCGCGGCGCGTCCACCGCGCACCTCCACCCGCGTTACGCGTTCGTTGCAATGGATCTCGCCTCCGCGTTCCACGAACCGCCGTACGAGGGCGCCGATCAGTTTGCCGGCCCCGCCTTCGGGGGCCGGGAACCCGACCTCTTGTCCGAGGGACATGAGGAGCCATCCGAAGAAGCCGCTGAGCGGCGACTCCGGAGCCAGATCGGAATGGAGGGCGTTCCCGGCCAGCAGGAGCGCGCCGTTGGGCCCGGAGAACTCCTCCTCCGCGAGGCGGCGGATCGGAAGGACCGAGAACCTCCCGAAACGCGCGAGATCCTTGATACCGAGTCGGGCGACCATCTTTGCTCCGGCCGCCACCGGCGGGAAAGGAGTGAAGAGCGCGTCGATAACGTCGTGACCGATCCGCTGCCATAGCTCGTAGAGACGGGCCCAAGCGGCCCCGTCGCCTTCGGAACAAGCGTCGAGGGCGGCCATGGTGGCCTCGAGATCCATATGCAGAGCGGGGCAGTCCCCGTTGGTGCGCGGATGAGCGAGCACGACCGGGGCCCGCGTCCAGGTGAGTCCGTATCGCTCGAGATAGAAGCCCTTGAGGATCGGGGAGGCGACGGCGAGGGGATAGAAGGCGCTGAACAGATCGTGCGTGAACCCGGGCTCGATGAGCTCTCCGCTCCGCACGGCTCCCCCCGGCTCGGCGGCGGCCTCCAGCACGGTGACCCTCCATCCCGCGTCCACCAGCATGTTCGCGGCAACGAGTCCGTTCGGCCCCGCCCCGACCACGATCGCATCGGTCATGCGAACAGGATAGGGCGATAGGGGCTTTCCTCCCGTTTGGGGTCTGTGTAACCGGCCCCCTCGGCCCCGCCGATCTCGGTTTCAGGATCTCTGATGCGGAGATACCGGACATAGCGCCGGGAAACAGACCCGGCAAGATCAAGAACGGGTTCTTTGGAGCCGACGCGAACGGGTATGAGACATGTTGTGGCGGCATTTTTCGCGGCATTCGTGCCGCATCCTGCGCTTTCGTTCGCGGGTTCTCCCGCGATTCAACTTTGGTTCCGGGAGGGATTCGGCGACGTGGCGAGAACTCAACTATCTATGACCCCCGAACTTGTGATGGATAAGCCTGCGATCTCGTTTAGATTGATCGCACGGAAGATGCGTAACCTTTTGATCGGATTCCTTCTCTTCCTGGTTGTCGGCAACCTGGTGATCTTCGGCGCCTTCAAGTGGATGGCGGCGACCGATGCGAACTACTCGTTGCCGCCGTTGCCGGGCATCAAGAACCTCACCGCGGTGGACCATAAGCTGTGGCGCGGCTCCGCACCGACCGACGAGGGCTACCGGGCACTCGCGCGGAAGGACGTGAAAGTGATCGTCGACCTCCGAGCCGAAGATCTCGAAGTCGATAGTGCCGTTATCGAGTCGCTCGGTATGGAACTCGTTCGTATCCCGATGCGGGACGGCCAGGCCCCCACTGACTCCCAGGTGCAGAAGTTCCTTTCGGTGATGAAGGACGCGAACGGACGCGTTTACGTGCACTGCGGTGCAGGTGTCGGACGGACCGGAACGATGTCGGCGGCGTACCTCGTCCTGACGGGCAGAGCCTCCGCGATGGAGGCGGTGCAGCGGAACCTTGCGGTGGGTCCTCCGTCACTCGAGCAGATCGCGTTCGCGGCCGGCCTCGATGAAGGGGAAGAAGCACAAGACGTCACGCCTCTAACGATCGTGAGCCGCGTGCTCGACGCTCCCCGACGGCTCCTGGTTCGGGTGCGCCACTCCTATCAATAGGCCGGTGATGACCTTTTAGAGGTCCATCACCCGGAACCCAACGACCCCGGCCTGGACGTTGTCGAGGACGGCGTCTTCTAGACAGCCCGTCAGCCGCCGCTGCGCGCTCTCGCCGGGGGCCGGCGTCACGAGCATCGTAAACGTTCCGTCGTTGTTCATGAAGAAGCCCTTTGCCGTCATGTCCTTACCGACGGTTCCCTTACAAGCGGCCCACAGGCTCTTCCCTGCGGAGATCTCGGTCCGTGTCCAGCCCTGACGCGTGATGTCGAGCGTGATCGCTCCAGTCTTGCCGACAAGATCCGGATCCGGACGGTTCTGCGTAAGGTCACCAAGAGCATCGATCGATAAGGCAAGTGCGGCACCGACCAGCAGCATGATGAACGCGCTCCTGTACTTCTTCAGGTGACCGCGGCGGACGATCGTCGTGTTGTCGCCGACGGGTGCGAGGAAGCCTCCTTGCGGCAGAGCGAGGGGGGCCAGCCTGAACGCCAGGCCCTCCTCCATCGCCGGCCTCGCCGTCGAGCGCGCGATCCTTTCCACCAGCCACGCGATGCCGGAGAACACGACGCCGGCCCCCATAAGGACTGGGACGAACACGCTCAGTTGGTCTCCACTCCCGGTGAGCCATCTGAATCGCTGTTTGGGTTCGGGCGCGGTCTCCTTGATCGCCTCGAGCGTCTCCTCATGACTCGTGCGACCCATGCCATCGATCTTGTTCTCTAGGTTGCGCATCCTCTCGAGCAGGAGCCCCGTGGCGAGCGCGATCTCGGCCCCCACGAAGATGATGCCGGCGATAACGGCGCGGTTCCATTCCCATCGGTATAGATAGATGAACAGGTACGCACCCGAGCTGGCGATAGTCACCGCGAGGATGGCATAGGCGAGTCTCCTGGCGATCATGCCTGGGTCACCTCCGACACCTCACCGGTCGTACCGTCCACCACTACGACGGCGCCATCGATGAACGTCTCCAGCGCTCCCTCGACGCCGACCACGGTCGGGACGCCGAACTCGCGCGCCAGGATGGCAAGGTGCGACAGAACGCTTCCGGTTTCCGCGACCAACCCTCCCAGTCGGGGCAGGAGCGGCGCGAGCGAAGGGTCGAGCGTCCGCACGACGAGCACCTCGCCCGGCTCGGGCTTGTCGCTGGTGCTGACCCGCCCCATGCCGCGACCGCCACCGGCGCCGCGGCCGGCGCCCTCCTCGAGACCAGACTGAACTGGAACCGGAATTCCTTCCTTGTCGAGCCTGAACATCGCAGGCAGAGGGGGAGTCTCGGGTCCCGTTCTGGTCGGCATGTTCGCGGGGGCGTTCGCGCCTTCAACGAGGAGAGACAACTCTGTCAGTGAGAGCTGCGCAACGCGACCGGGTGCCCGGAGCTTGGCGCGTGCGGTCAGCCGCCGGCCGAGTTCCCACGCGCAGCGCGCGGACAGCTCCTGGACCCACCTGATGCGCATCCGGAGTGCCTCTCGGGGGCCGAGTCCGCCGTCGGGGGAACCGCTCGTCACGCCCACCCCATGTGTCTCCGGGAGGACGGGCTTGGCCTTGATCGCAGGAGGAGTAAGAGCAAGAACGTCCGGGCTGATCGCCAGGATGTCGTCGTCGGGGAAGCCTTCCGCCCGCCCGTGTGACAGTGCTCGCAGCGCCGCCGACGCCCCCGTCGGGCGGCCGTCATTCGAAGGGTCGTCGAGGAGACCCGCCAGGATCTCGTGACCATGAAGCGACAAGAGCGTCTGCTGCGCGCGGCGGAGCACGTTGAGGAGCTCTGTATCCGATAGCGTCCGCAAGTCGGGCAGGTCCGCGAGATCGTCGTCCACGCGCGCGACGAGCTTGTCCGCGATCGTCGGGAGCGCGGCGCGCAGTCGGCCGACGCGCCACGCGGCTGCCATGCGGCGCGCCGGAGGCAGCGGATCGATGCGCTGCCAGAAGGAGCGCTTCTTCGTTGCGATACCGAACAGCTCGAGGTCGGCGGCAACTCTGCCCCCTACGGTCATGACCACCGGTGAGCGTGCGATCTTGCGCTTCGAAACGGAACCGGCGATGAGCAACGCCTCCGTGACGCCCTTCGTCAGCGGCGGGATCCAGAGATCGACCTCGAGGGTCGTTAGCGGGTCGGGGAACGTCTCGGCAACGGGTCCCGGACCGAGGATCGGTCCGCTCGCCTGTGTCCCGACGGCGGTAACGGGACGGCTCTGGAACATGTACAAGGTGCCGTCGTGATCGAATGCCCATTCGATGTCCTGAGGGCCACCGAAGTGGTGTTCGGCTCGAGCCGCGAGTTGCGCGAGAACCCGCCGGCGCCGGAGCGACAGGAGTGCTTGCGCGCGGTCGTGCCGTCCTACCAGCCGGCCCTGCTTCGTCATGAGGTGGTGAACACCTTCGACGGCCCCCGACACCAACGCGTCGGGTCCCCCGGCGGCGCTCACGACCGCGATGTGATCCCTTCGACCCGTTACGGGGTCGATCCCGAACAGGATCCCGCCGATGTCGGCGTCCAGATGCGGTTGAACGAGCACCGCCATGGGGTCTCCGCCCGTCTTGCGGGCGCCCAGATCGATGATCTTTCCCGAATTCAGGACGGTCTCGACCGCGGCCACGAACTCGTCCCACCCGTCCACGTTCAGGACGGAGGTGAACATGCCGGCCATCGACGATTCGCCCAGATCCTCGACGGTCGATGACGAGCGGACCACGAGGGGACGCGTGCCGTCGAACGAGAGGGTCCTCCATGCCGTCTTCAGAGCGCCCTTGAGCTCTCCCGACAGCCGGCGAGCGCCGCCGCCTGTTTCTATGTCGGCGGTTCCCTCCGTCGTGATGGCGAAGCCGGGAAGGACGGGCAGTCCTACGGCGGTGGCACGGGCAAGAGCCGCGGCCTTGGCTCCCGTGAGCGAGGGGTCCTTAGCGGAGGGGGCCGCGAGGGGAAGAAGGGGCCGTCGCTCTCCGGTCGGCTCGAGGACGAAGGGCGCGCCCGACGGCGCGAAGACGCCCGCTTTGGAACTCGATCGGGTCGCTGATAGCTTCACCCATCCCTCCCCTGGAGGATCGGACCGTTTTCTAGCTGCAACTGGGAGCCCGCTCCGCCTATTCCGGGCCCACGTTGCGGCCTGTCATCCCTCTTCAGATGATGGACAGAGGAAAAGCTCCGCTCAATAGCCAATCCAGGCTGACTTTCGGTGGGTTATAGGGACGAAAAGGACTAGTTATCCGACGTCTGGGCGGTTAGTTCCTTTTCTCGGCCGTCGGCCCTTTCTTCCGGAAGGCCGGTTGCCGATACGAAGGGCATGAGGATTTCCCGCATTTCCTGCTCGACGCATCCGAACTGTTGTGTGATGACCCCATGAAGACGAGCAACAGGAGTGAGCCCATGAAGACGCTCGAAGCGCCCCTCGTCGACGACCGGCCACGGCGTAGCGACGCGGAGACCACCGTGGCCGCCGAGAGGGCCGCTGAGGCCATGAAGAAGCAGGCCGAACGCGAGCTGAAGACCGCCCGTGCCGAGGCGATCCGGCTTCGGACCCAGGCGCGTAATCGAGCGGCCGAGATGAAGACCGAGGCCCTCAGGGAGCGGATCGAACTTCGTGCCGCGGCCGAGAAGCAGTTGGCTCGCATCCGAGAGGAAGCGGAACGAGATGCGGACAAGATCCGGGCGTCGGCTACCGAGGACGTGGACCGCATCCGAGCGGAAGCCGAAGGCGAGGCCGCTGCGATAGTCGAATCCGCCAACGAGGCCGCCACCGCGGCGATGGCCCGCAGTGAAACAGGGATCGCCGGAATGATCGAGGATGCGCACCGGCTGGCGGCTCAGATAGTCGATGCGGCTCAACTCGAGGCCGACACGATCATCGGTGAGGCAGCGAAGCGTGTCGGAGCGCTCGATGAGACCGTCGGGCAGTTGGCCGCATCGATCGCGGACCTCAAGGAACGATTCGACGACGGCGCAGAGTCCGACCCGGAGGTTCCCGACTTCGCCAAGGAGACGCGTGTGATCTCCGCAGAGGTCGCCGAGGAGGCGCCCGAGGCAGAGGTTGCAACCCCGGCCGTTGCCGCGCTCGCGGAGCGGCCCCGCCGTCGCTGGGGTCTACTCTTCCGCCGCGCCTGAGCCCTTTCGGGCGAGTCGGCCGGCCGGTCCCATCGACCGTTCGTACCGGTATCCGAGCTAGGACGCGGCGCGGGCTTCGTATGAGCCAACCGTGGGAATAGATATGTCGGTTTCGGTGCTAGCTTCTTGCGGCTTCGCAGGTCAAGATGCTGCTACGCCGTTTACAAGGAGGGTCTGAGTTGTTTCGAAAGGTGATGCCCGGCTTCCTGATCCTCGGCGTCACCGTCGGGTTGATAGCAGGCACGAGCCCGGTCGTCGGCGCCCAGGAGGCCACTCCATCACCTACGCCGTCGGGCTCGCCGACCGCATCGCCCACGCCGGCCCCGACCCCGACGGATCCCGTACCCGCGGTGGTCAAACTGAAGGCGGATCGCCGATCGATCCTCATCGGAGGAACGGTGAGGTTGTCGGGGACAGTGGACCCACCGATCCCGGCGGACGATGTTGAGATCCTGAACGACGGGAGGGTGATCAAGTCGGTTCCGATGAAGGCCGACGGTTCGTTCGCTACGAAACTCTCGCCCCGTTTCAACTCCCATTTCACGGCGCGCTACGCGGGGGCCGAGAGTAGGTCGGTCCCGGTCAAGGTACGCCCGAAGGTCTCCGTTCACCTGGGAAAGGTGCGCTTGTTCGACAAGGCAACGGCGCGTGGCAGGGTCCGCCCCGCGGTTGACGGGGGCAGGGTGGAGTTGCGCCTCTACCGGAATGGCAAGAAGGTGTCGTCGAGGAACGCCAAGGTTGGTAGGCATGGCACGTACCGGGCGCGCCTTCCGATCAAAGCGCCGGGTAAGCACCGCGTGAGAGCCGTCTACAACCCCGCGATCCTGCTGCCGGACAGGGACGCCTCTACCACGCGAAAGCCACCGCTGCCGTCGCTGTCGGTCGGATCCAAAGGCCCCTTCGTCCGTTCCCTCGAGAAGAGGCTGCGGTCGCTCGGCTACTACCTGCCTAATGCGGACCGGAGTTACGACCACAAGACGTCGGATGCGATGATCGCGTTCAACAAGGTGCAGGGGCGGTCGCGGATCGGGAGCGTTTCGTCGTCCACGTGGCACGCCCTTGCGTCGCCGAAGATCCCCCGGCCTCGATCGGCGTCCCCTCGCTACCACCTCGAGATCGACCAGACGAAGCAAGTGATCTACGTCGTCAAGAAGGGCAGGGTACGGAACATCCTTCACACCTCCACCGGAGCCGGCGGCGCCACCCGGGACGGAGTCTTCGGTTTCTACCGGCAGGTGTACGGCTATTCGCCGAACCGGCTCTACTACCCGAGTTACTTCGACGGTCTTCGAGCCATCCACGGATGGCCTGAGGTCCCGACGTACCCCGCCTCCCATGGGTGCGCCCGAGTTCCGATGTGGGCGGCGACCTGGATCCAGGGCAAGGCCGACATCGGTGTGCAGGTCCGCGTCTACCACTAGTCTCCGGAAGTGCCCATCCACGGAGGAACGCGTCTAGCGAAACTCCTGGCGGTGGGTTTCGCCGCGGGTCTGCTGAGCGGGCTGCTCGGCGTCGGAGGCGGCGTTGTGATCGTGCCCCTGCTGGTACTGATAGCGGGCTTCGGCCAACACGCCGCTCACGTGACGTCCCTGGTCGCGGTGATCCCGATAGCCGGCGTGGCCGCGGCGGCCTATGCGTTCGACGACAGCATCTCCTTCGGCATCGCCGGCCTTCTTGCCCTCGGAGGCCTGATCGGGGCGCCGTTGGGGGCACGCTTGATGGCGCGGCTAAGCGAGGCGACGTTGAAGATCGTCTTCGGCGCCTTCGTCGTCGGGATGGGCGTCGTATTGGCGCTGCCATGAGCCTGCCTTTGTTGCTCTCGGTAGTGGGTGTCGGCGTCCTCGTCGGTGTCATGTCGGCGATGTTCGGAGTGGGCGGCGGCGTCATCATGGTGCCGTACATCGTCACCTTCCTGGATAAGTCACAACATGTGGCAGAGGGAACGTCACTTGCGGTGATCGTCCCCACCGCCATCGCGGGAGTGATCGCCCACCGGAGGAGCGGCTACGCGTCGGTCTCCTCAGGCTTCACCCTCGCGTCGCTCGGGGTGGTTGGTTCCGTCGCCGGCGCGCGGCTCGCGCTCAGCCTCGATCCCGAGGTCCTTCAGGGGATCTTCGGTGTCTTCACGGCTCTGGTAGGGGTGAGGCTGCTATACGACGGCCTGCGACGAGGCCGTGGAACCGTTGAGGCCGAGTGACGCTGTTAGCGAGGGTTGTGTCTTCCTATGCTGCCGGCGTACAGGGCCGCCTCGGCCGCGGCGTGAAGTGCCTCGGGGTCGTCGCTCGTTAGCTCCGCGACGCCGTAGCTCAGCATGAGTCCGTCGCCGAGTTTCTCGGCATCCACCATCAGCCTGAAACGCGCCGCTGCAACCGACGCGCCCTCACGA
>JBOGXG010000015.1:0-4847 GCA_050694195.1 Actinomycetota bacterium
GGCAGCCGGCGCCGGGCCGCGGCGATCGCGTCGCCCTCGCGGGTGTGTGCCTTCTCGCGCTTGCGCAGCTCGAGGAGCCGTCGCTCGAAGTCGTCGTGGTCGGTCACGGGCGGGGCCGGCGTGGTCATGTTTCCTCTCTCCTTTCGACGAGCAGCCAGGCGGCAAGTGTCTACATCGACCGGTAGGGCGTGAAGAGACGGACGACGCTCTCATCACTTGAGACCGGATCATGAGCGGAAACTAATCGCGTCGTCGCGACTTCGGGACCGTCCCGAGACCCACTCGGCCGCTCCAACCGCTAGCTGCGCTTAGCGTCGGCCCACCTATCGAGTTCCCGGCGGAACTGTCCCGCGCTAACGACGTCCGCACCAGCCGCGGCGACGCTCTCGCCCAAAGCGCGATCTGAGGTGACGATCCGCAGTGATGTTCGATGCTTGGCCTCACCGACCAATCGCTCGATCTCGTGATCGGCGGCATCGGGCCTGCTCTGGTGGGCGATCACGATCTCGATGTGTACCGGCTCGGGCAGAGAGCCGGGATCCGTATCGAAAACCACCGTGATGTCCCGTCCGGTGGAAACGGCATGATCGTCGACGGAAAGGGCGAAGGCACGCATCGCCTCGTCGCGATCGTTCCACCACCCATCCGGGCGCGAGCCGATCACGTTCATCGCATCGATGATCCATCGTTCGCTCATCGCCGCCATTGTGCCCTGAGGGGACCGCGCCAGACGGTTGGGATCGCGGATGGGTCCTCTAAGGGTTGGAGGACGAGAGTCCCCCGTGTCGGTTCACGGCTCGACGAGTGTCCTCATCGACGAGGTCTGCGTTGATCCTGGCTCCGGCCCACGCTCCGGCGGCCGCCGACGCGCCCACCTGTGCGGCGGGGTCGGTGACGTTGCCGGCCGCCCAGACTCCGGATACTTCCGTTAAACCCGCCGGGTCGACCTTGATGTGCTCTCCGAGCCCAGATGGATGCTCAGTCGCCCTCAGCCCGAGGTCCGACAGGAAGCCGGCCCTCACCACCATCCGTGTCGACACAACCAGCACGTCCCGTTCGATGAGGTTTCCATCGCTCAGGCGCACGCCGGCCAGGAGGCCGTCGACCACCTCGAGAGAGGCGACGTCGCCGTCGATCACTCGGATGTCTCGGGAAACCAGCTGCTGAGCCTGCTCATCGTCTGGGACCACGGCGTGCGTGAGATACATGACGTCGTCGCTCAGTTGACGGAACAGCAATGCTTGATGTACCGAGTTCGGGCCGCTGCCGAGTACCCCGATATGCCTGTCTCGTACCTCCCACCCGTGGCAATAGGGACAATGGAGTACGTCGCGGCCCCAGCGCTCACGTATGCCCTGAACATGGGGCAGTTCGTCGACCACACCAGTGGTTACAAGCAACCGACGCGCTCTCACTTTCTTAGCGTCGGCGAGCTCCACTACGAAGTCGTCCCCGTCGCGTACCGCCCCTGTGACTTCGCCTCTCACCACGTGTCCGCCGTATCGACGGACTTCCTCGCGACCGCGCTCGAGGAATTCGGCCGGCGGGGTGCCGTCGTGGCCCAAGAGGCCGTGTATCCCCTCGGCCGCGCTGTTGCGCGGCTCACCCGCGTCGATGACCAGAACGGCACGCCGGGATCGCGCGAGCATCAGCGCGCCGTTAAGCCCAGCGGCCCCTCCGCCGATCACCACCACGTCATAGTTTTGCATCAGGCTCTAGACCGACTGGTAGGCAGAACTGACCGCTATCCGACGACGCAGAACTCGTTGCCTTCGGGATCTGCTAGGACCACCCAGCTCTTCTCGGGGTTCTCGCCTTCGTTGATCCTCGTCGCGCCCAGGACAAGTAGTCGCTCGACAGCCTGGTCGAGTTCCGCTTCGTCGACGTGGAGGTCGAGGTGCACGCGGTTCTTGACCTGCTTCGACTCGGGGACCTTCTGGAAACAGATCGCCGGGCCGATGCCGTTCGGATCCTCTATCGACGCGATCTCCGCCTCGTCCTCGTACAGCTCGTATCCGAGGACGTTCATCCAGAAACGAGCGAGCTTCCCCGGATCGCAGCTATCGACCACGAGTTCCTCGACCGAGAGCGCGAAGCTCTTGGTCGCAGCTGCCCCCACCGTTTCGGCCATCCCTTACTCCACTTCCTGTTCGGTCCAGGTTCCTAGGCGCGTTATGCCGCGTCAAGAGGTTCGACCGGTATTCGAGCCGGAACTCATCGCGGATGGGTGGACTCGCAGGTGGATGGTGGTCGAAGGTCCGGCGGAATCGCCATTCTGGAGGAGGCGCCGGGACCGGGGTGGAGGGTTGCACACAAGTTCGTGTTTTATTCCTTGAGTCCTTCGACGAACCGGTGGTTCTGCTGTCTTACCAGCTCTGTGCCACCAGTTCGTAAGAGTCGAAGGCGACGACCTTGCCGTTCATCGCTTCGGCCACTTCGTTTCGCATCGGTGTGACTGCTGCGACGCTTCCCTCGAGCGCGGCCTCGTCTTGGTAGAAGGCGACCGCCACCAGCTTTCCAGCCGTCCTGTCGACCAAGAAGTTGGCTGCGGTGAACCCTTGCAAGCCCTTGAGGGCGGGCAAGACCTTTTCCGTGATGATCTTGACTGCGTCGTCGATCTTGCCTGCGTCACCTTCGATCGTGCTGATCCTCGCTTGCATAGCCATGGCCTGTCCTTTCCTCTAGGGCCAAAGCCATCTTATCGAGCGCGATACGCCGGTGGACTTGCGTCGGTACCACCCCCGGTCGTTAGGCCTGCGGCAGGTGGGCCTTGGCGTCCTCATAGGAGGCGTCGGGCGCCGACTCGTCGAGCCCGTACACGAGGTTCAGCACGCCCGTTTCGAAGGTCTCGGACGAGATCAGTTGCAGGGGGATCGGGCTCCCTCCGTCGTCGAACAGCCGCATCCCCTTGCGGACCGCGATCGGGTGTACCAACAAATGCAGTTCATCCAGCAGCCCGGCGACCAGCAGTTGTTTCACGACCGAGGGCGAGCCGCTCATCGCGATGTGCGTACCGCCCGGCTCATCCTTGAGGGCGGCGACTGCTTCGACGAGGTCGCCTTCCAGCTGCTCGGAGTTCCGCCACGTGAAGTCGAGTCGTCGGTTCGACACGACGACCTTGCGCGCGTCCCCGAGCTTCTTCGCGAAGTCGGCGTCTTCACCTCCCGCGGCTTCCCTCTCGGGCCACGCGCCGGCGAAGCTCTCGTAAGTGTCGCGACCGAGGAGCAGGGTGTCGGCGACGCCGATCACTCGATCGACGGCGACACCCATCTCGTCGTTGAAGTAGGGGAAGTGCCACTGGTCGGGTGCCTCGACGACACCGTCGAGCGAGATGAACAGGGACGCTTTGATCTTCCTCATGGCTCTCCTCCTAACGAGCAGACGATAAGCGCTTGCGCTACCCGTTCAGACGAGTCGCGGCTCAGGAACTGAGCGGCCCTCAACCGCGGTGACCGACCTCCTGCAGGACCCAGGTGTTGCCGTCGAGATCGCTGAAGTCGGCGTACGACCCGTAGTTGCTGCGCTCGGGGTCGGCCCCCGGCTTCCGCTCGCCCGCTTCGAAGTGGGTGATCTCGCTCACCTCCACCCCGCGTTCGACGAGCTCGGTGCGGACGGCCTCGATATCGGACACGACGAGATGGAGCCCCCGTACCGAGCCCGGCTCGGCGAGCTCCAGGCCGGTCCCGATCGTGATGGAGCAGGCCGACCCGGGTGGCGTCATCTGCACGATCCTTAACCCCGGCGCCGGCTGGGTGTCGACGTCGAGGTTGAATCCGACCTTCTCCGTGTAGAAGTCCCTGGCCCGATCCACATCGGCGACCGGCACCAGTACCAGCTCGAGCTTGAGATCCACAACAGCCTCCGTTCCTGGGCTTGACGTCGTCCCCCCAAAGGGACTATAACTACGGAGTTATATAACCTACTGGTTCAGAGAAAGGCAAGGGGTGAGGGACCGTGAACGCCACCGCGGAGATGCTTGATGCGAGGTTCTCGGCCCTGGCCGACCCCACCCGCCGTGCCATCCTCGCGCGTCTCAGGAAGGGAGAGGCAACGGTCACCGAACTCGCGGCCCCCTTCACGATGAGCCAGCCGGCGGTCACGAAGCATCTGAAGGTGCTGGAACGGGCGGGCCTCATCGCCCGCGGCAGGGACGCCCAGCGACGTCCTTGCCGGCTGCGGCCCGAGGCGATCAAGGACGTGGCGGAGTGGACGGAGAGCTATCGGGAGTTCTGGGAGGAGAGCTACGACAGGTTGGATGAGTACCTAGAGGAGCTGAAAGGAAAGGAGAGGAAGGATGGTAGCGAAAAGCAGTGAGCTGAAGGTCACGACCCCGTCGGAGCGGGAGATCGTGATGACCCGTGAGTTCGATGCGCCTCGAGCCCTCGTGTTCCAGGCACACACCTCGTGCGAGCACATGTCTCGCTGGTGGGGGCCGAGGAAGTACGAGATCGTCAGTTGCGACATCGACTTCCGCCCGGGTGGGAAGTGGCGGATCGTTCATCGTGGACCCGACGGTGACGAGTACGCCTTCCGCGGCGAGTACCGCGAGATCGTTCCGCCGGAGCGCATCGTCTGGACGTTCGAGTTCGAGGGCTTCCCGGGGAACGTCACGGTCGAGACCATGACGCTCGACGAGTACGACGGCAAGACCACGTTCACGGCGACATCGGTGTACGACACGGTCGATCAGCGTGACGCGATGCTGCAGTCCGGTATGGAGGAAGGCGCGACCGAGACCATGGAGAGGCTCGACGAGTACCTCAAGGTCCTGAAGGCCGCCGCGTCTAACTGACGAAGCACTCGGGTTCGATCCCGCGTCCTCCTCCGCCGTTCCGGGAGGACGCGGG
>JBOGXG010000016.1:0-14152 GCA_050694195.1 Actinomycetota bacterium
TTGATTGTTATCGGACCCGTGTTCTGGAACACCGCGAGCGCGTCGTTCTCCGATAGTTGAAGGTAGTGATCGATCGGGACTCCCAACAGATTCTCCGTCGTGACGAGAAGAAGGGCTGTGCCACCTGTCTCGAACGCGTCGGTCAAACCCTGTAACCCCCTGCCCGGAACCTCCACCGCGGCGTGGGCCGGGATGTAGATGAGCGCGCCCTCGGTCTCGTCGGCGTTGTAGGAGAGCAGCGACAGCCAGACGACGCGCTCGACTCCTTCGTCCGATGCCTTAGTGCCGAATAACAGTGTCGTCGTGGCGGCGCCGGCAGGAACGCCCTCGACCGTGTCCCGACGCGTGCCCGGATCGTCGGTGTCGCGGACGATGGCGAACACCACGAGCCCGATCACGAGGGCGACCCCGATCCCGCCGGCGATGCCGATCGTCTTGCGTCGTCGCCGTGCGAGCCGGCGGCGCGTCTCCAGAGCGGCGCGCCGCGGGCCGGTTCGAACGGGCTCTGGTTCCGGTTCGGGTTCCGGCTCCGGCTCGGGTTCCGGCTCCGGCTCGGGTTCCGGTTCCGGTTCGGGTTCCGGCTCCGGTTCCGGCTCGGGCTCGGGTTCCGGTTCGGGTTCCGGCTCGGGCTCGGGTTCCGGTTCCGGTTCCGGCTCGGGCTCGGGCTCGGGTTCGGGTTCCGGTTCCGGCTGTGCCCAGGGATCCGGAGTTCGGCGCCTGAACAGCCCCCGTCGCGGCCTCGGGGTCGGCTGCGCTTCCTCACTCTGCCCCGGCTCCGGTTCGGGCTCCGGTTCGGGCTCCGGCTCCGGTTCTGGTTCCGGTTCCGGTTCGGTTTCAGGCTCCGGTTCAGGTTCGGGTTGCGGCTCCGGTGCGGGCTCCGATTCCGATTCCGGTTCCGGTTCTTGAACTGCTTCGGGCCTACGGCGGCGGCGGAAGAGCCCTCGTCGTGGCTCCGCCTCCGAGCCAGGCTCGTCGAGTTCGACCGCAGGAAGTTCCTCCGTGTCGTAGCGGACCGGCTCGGCAACGATCGATGTTTCCGCGGAAACGGGGGCTTCCGTCGACGCTTCGTTGTCGGTCCGAGCGTCCTCCGCCGGTGCCTCCTCCAGCCACTCGTCAGGGACGTAGAACTCGTCCTTCTCCTGGCGGCGGCGAGACCGTCGCGAGCGCTTGTCCTTAGCCATCTCGCGCCGTTCCTTGGTAAAGGCCACGGTCGGCTATGTAAGTGGCGACCGCCTTCGGCACGAGATAGTCGATGGGTTCCTCGGCGCGGACCCGGCGGCGGATATCGGTAGCCGAGATACCTATCTGCGGCATGTCCAGCGGGTGGACGCGGGGCCAGCCCGGCTCGGGCTCGAGTTCGCCGAGACCGAAGCCGGGGCGTCCAACGGCGATGACGTCCCCCAGTTCCGCCAGCTCCTCCACTCCCACCCAGGAGCCGATCCGGGCCACCGCGTCGGCCCCCGCGATGAAGAAGAGCTCGACGTTTCCACTGTGGAAGTCACGAAGAACCCGCAGCGTATCGACCGTGTACGTCGGCCCGCGGCGATCCAGTTCGATGCGAGAGACGGCGAAGCCCGGGTCGTCGGCTACGGCCAGAGTGGTCAACATGTAGCGATCCTCGGCGTCCGAGTAATCAGACTTCTGCCAGGGTTTCCCTGCCGGGACGAAGAGGACCTCGTCGAGGCGGAACGCGTGGCGGGCCTCGGACGCGGCGATCAGGTGCCCGGTATGGATCGGATCGAAGGTCCCTCCCAGGACCCCGAGCCGTCTGAGGCCGCTACGCATGGCTCTAGCTAACCCGAAGTCGGCACCTAGGCGTGGGAATGTCCCGGCTCAGGCCCTCGACGGATGGACCATGCGTGATCCACCGTTGTAGATCCGACCGGGTCGTGCAGAACGTGAGAGACGGGGGCGAGGGGGCCCCGGTGAGGACCCCCTCGTCACAGCAGGAGACCGGGGGATGTCGGGCCTGCCGCAGTCCGTCCGCCGACGTTGTGTCGGCCCGATCAGGCTAAGGAACGGATGTGAAGAGAAGGTGTCCTTTGCGTCACGAGCTTGTAAAAAGCCCGGTTAGCTGCGGACCTGACCCTCGCCCCAGGCGATGTACTTGGTGGTCGTCAGCTCCCGCAGACCCATCGGGCCGCGGGCGTGAAGCTTCTGGGTGGAGATCCCGATCTCGGCGCCGTAGCCGAACTCGCCGCCGTCCGAGAACCGCGTGGAGGCGTTCACGAAGATCGAGCCGGAATCGACCTCGCGGGCAAACCGGGACGCGGCCGAGATGTCTTGGGCGACGATCGCCTCCGCGTTGGACGTACCCCAGCGATTGACGTGGGCGATCGCGTCGTCGAGCGAGTCGACGACCCTGACGGCCATGATGAGGTCGAGGTACTCGGTGGCCCAGTCCTCTTCCGTCGCGGGAGAGGCCTTCGACCACAGTTCCTGCACCCGCTCGTCGCCGCGGATCTCAACTCCCTTGCCGTCGAGCGCGTCGAGGGTCGCCGGCAGCCATTTGTCGGCGATCTCCGCGTGCACCAGAAGCGTCTCGGCGGCATTGCACACGCTGGGTCGTTGCGTCTTCGCATTAACGACTATGTCGGTGGCCATCTTGGGGTCGGCGGACCGATCGACGAAGACGTGACAGTTGCCGTCGCCGTCGATGATGTAAGGGACGGTCGCCTGGTCCTCGATGCTCTGGATGAGCGCCTTGCCGCCGCGGGGCACCAGGAGGTCCACGAGACCCTTCGCCTGCATCAACTCGCTCGCCGACTCCCTTCCCGCGTCGGGGATCAACTGGATCGCCGACTCCGGCACCCCGCGATCGACGGCGGCGCGCCGGAGGACGTCGACGATCGCCTTGTTCGACGAGAGCGCGATCGACGACCCGCGCAGGATGCAGGCGTTGCCCGATTTGAGACAGAGCCCGGCGACGTCCGCCGTCACGTTGGGCCGCGCCTCGTAGATGACGGCCACGACGCCGAGAGGAACACGGACCTTCTCGATGAGGAGACCGTTCGGTCGCGGCCAACCCTGCACCACTTCTCCGACCGGATCCGGCTGAGCCGCAACCGCCCTCAAGCCGTCGGCCATCGACTCCAAGCGCGACTCGGTCAGGGTGAGACGATCGACGATCGTCTTCGACGAGCCCTCGGCGCGGGCGCGCTCGACATCCTCGGCGTTAGCTGCGGTGAGGGTCTGCGCGTTCTCGAGGAGCGCGTCGGCCATCGCCAAGAGCGCGCCGTCCTTGACCGCACTACTGAGTGAGGCCACGGTCGTGGCGGTGTCGGCTGCCCTGCTGCAGATCTCTCCGACGCTTTGCACTAGCGACCACCTTCCAAGATGACGAGCTGGTCCCGATGGATGACCTCTCCGGCGGCGAGCTCGGTGGTCGAACGACCTTGGGCGGCCTCCAGCTCGTGAGATGCGTAGCGTACCAACCCTCTTGCGAAAACCCCGCCGTCCGCCTCCGCGACGTCGACGGTATCCCCCTTGTCGAACGCCCCCGACACGCCGACCACACCTACGGCCAGGAGACTCCGCTTGTCTCTGACGACGGCGTCGCGCGCGCCGGCATCGACGATCACGGTGCCCTTGGGCGGTTGTCCGAACGCGATCCACAAGCGGCGTGCCGAGGCACGGGTCGCGTGCGGCTTGAAGTAAGTGCCGACGATCTTCCCTCCGATGACTTTCTTCAACACGTCGGGATCGGCTGCGTCGGCAACGACGACCCCGACGCCCGAGAAGGTCGCGACCCATGCCGCCGCCAGCTTGGAGGCCATCCCCCCGGATCCCAGGCTGGAACCACGCCCTCCGGCCATCCTCTCGATCTCGGGCGTGATCCGATCGATCTCCTCGATCACGGGGGCGTCGGGGGTCCTGCGGGGATCGGCGGAGTGGACGCCCCGGGCATCGGTCAGGAGCAGCAGCACGCGTGCGTGCGCGAGATTGCCGACGAGGGCCGCGAGCCGGTCGTTGTCGCCGAAGCGGATCTCATCGACCGCGATCGTGTCGTTCTCGTTGACGATGGGAACCACGCCCAGCGCGAGCAATCTGTCGAGCGTGTTGCGCGCATTGAGGTATTGCTGGCGATGCATGAAGTCGTAGCGCGTGAGCAGGAGTTGCGCGACGGTGAGTCCGTGCGCCTTGAGCATGCTCGTGTAGAGGCCCAGCAAACGGCCCTGCCCGACCGCGGCCGCGGCCTGAAGCGAGGGGATGTCGCCGGGACGTGAAGACATCCCGAGAGGTGACAGCCCGGCCGCGATCGCACACGACGAGACGAGGACGACCTCGATACCAGAGGCGCGCGCGGCCGCGATCGCACCACACAGATCTCGAAGCCGCGGCTCGTCCGGTTCACCGTCCGGTGCCACGAGCGACGTGGTCCCCACCTTCAGAACGAGACGGTCGCCGGTTCCCAGTTCAGGCCGGGGCATCTGCGTCCTCGTCGGTCTCCTCGACCCACCCCTCCGGCTCGAAATCGAAGGCGACGTTCCCGATGAGGACCTCGTCCCCGCGGGTGGCGCCGGCCTCCTCGAGCTTGCGCTCGACTCCCATCGATATCAGTCGCCTCTGCAATCGCTCCACAGCTTCTTCGTTGTCCATGTCGGTGGTTTCGACGGCCCGCACCGCGCGCTTCCCGGTGACACGCCACGATCCGCCTTCACGAGCGACCTCGATCGGATCCTCTTTCACGACGTGCCGCACGTAGCCGATCGCCGGTGGAGCCGCGGCGCGTGCGTCTCGAACCGCGGTCGCTAGTTCACGTACGAGCACGTCGACGTTCTCGCCGGTCACCGCCGAGATGGGAAGGAGGCCGGGGATCGCCGCGGCGACCTCGGCGAGCTTGTCGCGTGCGACGTCCACCTTCGACGCCACGATCATCGCAGGACGCCCGGCCAGTTCCGGATCGAAGGCCTCCAGCTCACGCCGGAGGGCGGTGACGTCCTCCATCGGATCGCGCTCCTCGGTGGCAAGATCGACGAGGAACAGGAGAACCGCGGCGCGCGTCACGTGTCGGAGGAACTTGAGGCCCAGTCCTTTCCCCTCATGCGCACCCGGAACCAGGCCGGGGATGTCCGCAACGACGAAGGTCTCCTCCCCATGGCTCACGACGCCGAGGTTGGGCGCCAGAGTCGTGAAGGGATAGTCGGCGATCTTCGGCTTGGCCGCGGAGATGCGAGCGATGAGCGTCGACTTGCCGGCGTTGGGGAAACCCACGAGGCCTACGTCGGCTAGAAGGCGCAGTTCGAGGCGAAGCGCCCGCTCCTCGCCGGGCTCGCCCTTCTCCGAGAAGCCGGGAGCGCGTCGGGTGGCGGTCGCGAACTGCGCGTTCCCGCGGCCCCCCCGGCCCCCCCGCGCGGCGACGAACTCATCGCCCGGAGCGGCGAGATCGGCGACGAGGACCTCATCCTCGTAGATGACGGTGCCCGGAGGGAGGAGGACCATGCGGTCCTTCGCCTTGGCGCCGTGCCTCCTCTTGCCCTGGCCGTTGCCGCCGCTCGATGCCTTGAGGTGTGGATGGTCGCGGACGTCGAGGAGCGTGCCGACCGAGCGGTCGGCACGGAAGATCACGCTCCCACCGTCGCCCCCGTCCCCCCCGTCGGGCCCACCTTTGGGCTTATACGGCTCGTGGTGGAAGGCGACCGCCCCGTCCCCACCGGAGCCGGCGATCACCCGAACCTTCGCCTCATCTACGAAACCCACGACAACCCCATTTTCTTAGACAGAACTGTTACACGGGGGCGAACCGAGTTAACGAGGAAAACCGATCCAGGAACTCAGAGCTTTTCCGCGAGGAGATAGTTGGTCACACAGCAACGATTCTGTCTAAAAAATCGGGGGTTAGGTGTCGCTGAGGACGCTTACAACTCGGCGGCCGCGCATGCGGTGGAAGGTGACCGTGCCTTCGGCGAGAGAAAAGAGCGTGTCGTCCCCACCCTTGCCGACGTTCTGACCGGGGTGCACCTTCGTGCCCCGCTGGCGGACGATGATCATGCCGGGAGTCACCTGCTGGCCCCCGAAGGCCTTGACGCCGAGGCGCTTGGATTCGGAGTCGCGCCCGTTCCTCGAGGAGGACGCGCCTTTCTTATGTGCCATCGGTTCCCTCCCCTTCCTTCGCGGCGGGCGACGCCGACGCGGTCTTGGCCGAAGCCGACGCGCTGCCTCCGCTCAGCTTGATACCCGAGATCTCGATCCTCGAATACCGCTGACGGTGGCCGGAGTGGCGGCGGTAGCGGCTCTTGTTCCGGAACTTGTAGACCTCGATCTTCGGGCCCTTCGTTTCCTCCACGACCTTTGCGGTCACGAGCGCCTTCGACAGCTCGGAGCGGCCGGAGCGGACCTTGCCCTTGTCGTCGACGATGAGGAGCGGCGTGAACTCGAGGGTCCCGGCCCCGTTCCTCACCCTCTCGACCTCTATGATGTCGCCCTTGGCGACCTTGTGCTGCTTTCCGCCCGCGCGGATGACTGCGTACATCGGTACCCTTTCGGATTCGGCCCTCGACGGTATCTGGGCGCCGGAGAAGGATACCAGAGGGCGCCCGACCTGCGTATATGCCGGAGCGAAGCGCAGCCGGCCGGACTCGACGGAGGCTTGAGATGAAGGTGTTCGTGACGGGCGCAACGGGCTTCATCGGCAGCGGACTCGCCCACAAGCTCCTCGACCGCGGCGATGAAGTGGTCGCTCTCGTCAGGAACCCCGGCAAGGCGAGCACGCTCGCGGCCGCCGGTGCAACGCTGGCGGAAGGCGACCTCGGGAGCGAGGAGGGGCTGCGGAGCGGGATGTCGGGGGCCGACGCGGTCATCCATTGCGCCGCCGTCTACAAGGTCGGCATGCCGGAGAAGGAGCGCCCCGCGATGTACGAGGCGAACGTCACCGGCACCGAGCGCGTGCTCCGAACCGCGCTGGACGAGAAGATCCCGCGGGTGCTCTACATCTCCACGGTGAACGCCTTCGGTAACACGGAGGGCGAAGTCGTCGACGAAACCTACGAGCACAAGCGCAAGTACGTCTCGTACTACGACGAGACGAAGCACAGGGCGCATTTGATCGCGCGCAAGCTGATCGACGAGGAGGGTCTCCCAGGGATCATCGTGCAGCCGGGGAGCGTCTACGGGCCCGGCGATCAAGCCGAGGTCGGCAACCTCCTTCGGATGTTCGTGAAGGGTCGCCTGCCTCTCAAGATGTTCCCCGAGATGGGGCTCAACATGGTCCATCGCGACGACGTCGTCGACGGGATCATCCTGGCGCTGGACAAAGGACGCATCGGGGAGGCATACGTCCTCGGTGGAGAGATCGGGACGCTGGGCGACATGATCGACACCGCCGCCGAGATCACCGGGCGCAAGGCCCCCAAGCGATCGATGCCGCCGGCGCTCATGAAGATGTCGGCACCGTTCGGCCCCCTCACGTCGCGCCTCACCGGCTTCCCTCCCAACCTCAAGGAGGCGATCTCGGCGTCCAGCGGCGTCACCTATTGGGCGCGGCACGACAAGGCGATGAACGAACTCGGCTACTCGCCACGCTCTCTACAAGACGGGCTGCGACAGACGCTTCGCGAAGAGGGCCTGATCAAGAACTGACGTTGCTGGCAGCGAGCATCCCGGCGTCACGCGCTGCGGCCTCCGCGGCCTGCAGCTGCGATTCGACGATATCGAGTCCGCCCACCCAGAATCCGGGATCGGTGAGATCGCAGTCCACGAGGCGACCGAGTTCCTCGGGCGCCATCGACCCGCCGGCCGACAACATCTCGAGGTAGCGCGGGACGAAGGAGGGACCATCTTCCTCGTAGCGCTTGTAAACCGCCAGCGCGAGCAGCTGTCCGTATGCGTAGGCATACACGTAGCCCGGCGTGCCGATGAAGTGCGGGATGTACGACCACCACGAGCGATACCCATCGGTCAGCTCGACCGAATCGGCCACCATCTCGGTCTGACTCTCGAACCAGAGCTCCCCGAACCTCTCGACCGAAAGCTCCCCTTCGGCGCGCCGGCTGTTGTGAACCGCGTCCTCGAAGCGGTTCATCGCGATCTGCCTGAAAACCGTGGCGATGGCTCTCTCGACGCTTCCGGCCAACAGCGAGAACCTGCTCTTCGGGCTGTCGGAGAGCTCCAGTAGGCGCCCCGTCGTCACGGTCTCGCCGAACACCGACGCCGTCTCGGCAAGCGTCAGCGGCGTCGACTGATGGAAGATCCCTTGTGGTCGAGCCAGAGCGGCATGAAGCCCGTGGCCCAACTCGTGGGCCATCGTGAGCACGTCGTTGCGACGGTGAGTGAAGTTGAGGAAGACGTAGGGGTGGTGAGAGGGCACGGTGTACGCGCAGAACGCTCCGGGACGTTTGCCGGGACGCACCGGCGCATCTATCCAGCGCTCGTCGAAGAAGCGCGCCGCGAGATCGGCCATCTCTGCGGAGAACGATGCGTAGCTCTCCAGGACGATCTCCTTCGCCGGCTCCCATGAGATCGTCTCGTCCTCGTCGACGACGGACGCGATGCGATCGTAGTCGGCGAGCCTGTCGATCCCCAGGATGGACGCCTTCAAGCGGTACCAGCGCTGCGGGATGTCGTAACGCTTGCGTACGGCCTCGACGAGCGCCGCCACCGATTCATCGCTGGCCTCGTTCGACAGGTTGCGCCCTTGGAGCCAGTGGTCGTAGGAACGGAGCCTGTCGTCCACCGCTTTGTCGTAGACGACCGTGTTGAAGAGGTAGGCGCGCGTCCTGAGTCCCGGCTCCAGGGCCGCGGTGATCGCCTCCGCCGTCCGCTTGCGAACGTCGCGGTCCGGTGTCACGAGGCGGCTCATCGCCTCTTCGAAAGGCTGGTTCTCGCCGTCGAGTTCGACCTCGAGCATTGACGTGAGCTCGCTGAACAGGCGCACCCACGCGTTCACGCCGGACACAGACTTCTCCGACATGATCCGCTCCTCCGGCTCGCTGAGGAGGTGGTCGCGATAACGACGTTCCGAGATGAGGTAGTGGCGATAGGGATCGAGCGCGTCCGAGTCGAGCATCGCGCTCACCTCATCGTCGTCGAGCTGTGCCCACTCGAGCTCGAAGAACAACAGCCGGGTTTCGATCGAGGTCGAACGTTCTTGAACGCTCTGCATCAGCGCGCCGTACTGGGGGACGGTGGTATCGGCCGAGTACCTCAGAGCTGAGTAATAGGCGGCTCGTTCGATCAGGTCCTTGATCTCTGCGAGCTCACGCATGAAAGCGGCTAGATCGTCGGGTGAGAACGACGCGAGCGTCCCTTTCTTGGCCGCGAGGCCGTCGGCGCGGCCGGCCGCCTCGGCGAGTAGATCGTCGACGCCCTGCTCGCCTTTGCCGAAGACGAGAGGCTCGAGATCCCAGGTAGCAGAGGAAGCTCCGTTGTCGGTCATGCCTGCACCTTAAGGGGGGACGGGGGGGACGGGGAGGCGGGCGGCAGGTAAACCCTGCCAACTGGCTAACCTCACTTTGACGATGAAGCGCGCCCACGGAGGACCGCCGACCTCGGCCCCGAAGCCGCCCCGACGAACGAGCCGCTATCGGCCCGTGACGGCGACGATGATCGCCTGCCTCCTCATCGTTCCCGTCGCCCCGGCCGCGGCCGATCCTCCCATCCCCGCGCTGATGCCGGCGGTCGGCACGCACTTCCATGCGCTTTGGACCTCGTACTCCGCCGCCGAACGGATCGAAGTGTTGGACAAGCTCGCCGCCGCCGGAGTGGACTGGGTCCGGATCGACATCGGCTGGGCCACGATCCAGGAACAGGGCCCCGACTGGTACAGCGACTGGTACATCGATCAAGCCGATGCGGTGATCGACGCCGCCGGGGAGCGTGGGATCAACGTACTCGGCCTCCTGTGGCGGACCCCCTCGTGGGCGAACGGCGGCGAGGGCCCGAGCGCGCCCCCCGACGACCCCGACGACTACGGACGCATCGCGCGCTGGGCGGCCGAGCATTTCCGGGGCCGCGTCGCCGCGTGGGAGGTCTGGAACGAGCCGAACCAAAACGCGTTCTGGACGGGATCGGCGCGCGACGTGGCGCGTCTCCTTCGCGCGTCGTACGACGATTTCAAGACGGGAGATCCGGACGCCGAGGTCGTGATGCCGGCCCCCGCGTACAACGACGTCGCCTGGTTGAGAGACGTCTACGCCGCAGGCGCGCAGGGTTTCTTCGACGTCATGGCCACCCATCCCTATATGGCTCCGTCGAACCTTCCGCCCGAGATGGACACCGGAACGACATGGGACATCTCCTCGGTAGAACGCGTGCGAGCGCTGATGGAGGAGAACGGCGATGGGGATAAGCCGATCTGGTTCACCGAAGTGGGTTGGTCGTCGCATCCGAATTCCGGGGATGAAGCGCCGTGGGAGCTCGGCGTGACGAAGGAGCAACAGGCCGACTTCCTCGCCCGCGCGGTGCGGTTCGTCGCGTGCCGGTTCCCCTACGTCGAACAGATCTTCTGGTACTCGGAGCGCGATCTCGGCGCGCCCCACGGGGCGGGTCCGGATCAGATCCAGCTGGGCAACTACGGGTTACTGGCCGAAGATCTCGATCCGAAGCCTGCGTACGAGGCGATGAGCGAGATCGCGTCTGGCCCGGGCATCACCTTCTGCCCGGGGATAACGGTTCAGGGACCGTAGCCCGTCCTTTCGCGTTCGAAGCCGACGTCGTCGCTCAGCTCCGGTCCAACGAAACTAGTCGACGTCGTGGATCAGGATGCCCCGGCCCTCGCACGTTGGGCACGGATCCGAGAACGCCTCCACGATGCCCGCCGAGACGTTCTTGCGCGTCATCTGCACCAGGCCCAGAGGCGAGATGTCGAACACCTGGGTCCGCGTTCTGTCGATGTCGAGAGCCTTGCGGAAGACGCGGATCAACTCGTCCCGGTTCGACGGGTCCTCCATGTCGATGAAGTCGATGACGATGATCCCGCCGATGTCCCGGAGCCGCAACTGGTGCGACACCTCGACCGCCGCCTCCTTGTTGGTCCGGAAGACCGTCTCCTCGAGACTCGACTTGCCGACGAACTTCCCCGTGTTCACATCGATCACGGTCATGGCCTCGGTTCGATCGACCACCAGGTGACCGCCGGACGGGAGCCAGACCTTGCGATCGAGTGATTTCCGGATCTGCTCGGAGATGCGGAACTCCTCGAAGATCGGTAGGGAGCCCTCGTAGAGCTTCAGACGGTGATCGAGGTCCGGCGTGGTCGTCCTGATGTAGGAGCGAAGCTTCGACTCGAGTTCCGGCTCGTCGACGATGCACTGCGCGACGTCACGGTTGAAAAGGTCGCGTATAACGCGCAGCTCCAACTCCGGCTCGCTGTAGAGCAGCGCCGGGGCCTTGGCCGTCTTCGCCTTCGTCTCGACCTGCGACCAGATCTCGACCAAACGCTGGAGATCGCGCTCGAGGTCCGCGCGCGACGCTCCCTCCGCGGCAGTGCGCACGATGAGACCATGATCGGCGGGGCGGAGCTCCTGAGCGATCTCCCGCAGACGATCGCGCTCCCCATCGGGCAGACGCCTGGAGACGCCGAGGGATTTCGCCCGTGGGACGAGAACGAGATGCCGTCCGGCGAGCGACACCAGGGCCGTGAGGCGGGCTCCCTTGGCACGCATCGGGTCCTTAGTGACCTGCACGAGTATCGCCTGACCAGACTTGAGCACGGTCTCGATGCGCGGAACCTCATCTTCTTCGTCCCCCGCGATCCCGACCTCGCCCGCGTACAGCACGCCATTGCGCGCCTCGCCGATGTCCACGAACGACGCCTCCATGCCGGGGAGAACGTTCTGGACGCGCCCGAGGTAGACGTTCCCGACGTACGACCGATCGTCGTGTCGTGTCACGTAGTGCTCGACGATCTCGCCCTCCTCGAGGACCGCGATCTGCGTGCCCTTGACGTCCCCGTGCACCAACATCTCTCGCTCCACCGCCGTGCGGGCTCGCGGCGGCCGGCGGCGCGGCCGCCGTCGCCGACCTTTGGGGTCGCCCTTCTTCGCCGCGTCGTCCGATGCGGACTGCCTCTCGTCGCTCTCTTTCGCCTGGGTGGCACTCGTCCCGCCCTGCGGTTTCGCCGACGACCGCGACCGGCGCCGGCTTCGCTTCGGCGCCGCCCGTCTCTCGCCCTGAGGCGTGTCGGTTCCCTTCGATGCCTCGTCCCCGGCGACCTCGCCCCGGCGACCTTCTTGGGGCTCCGCGGTCCTCGCCCGCTTCGGGCCGGGTTGCTCGACGCCCAGGTCGAGGTCGGAGGCCCTCTCACGTCTCATCGGGGAGCCTTCGCTCATCCCGCCACCTCCCACATGATCGAGCTTTCCGTCATCGTTATGAGATCGTCGCCCGCCGACGCGAGCAGCGCGACGCGCTCGAACGTAGCCGCCGGGTCCGTCGCGCCGGCCTTGGTACCCATCGCTGCGAACATGTCCGCTGGGCGCACGGCCCGAGGCTTGAGGCGAGTTCGAACGCAGAACCCGCCCTCCGTTGCCCTCGCCCCGAGGACGCCGGCCCTCACATCGTCGGTTCTTTCCGCGCCCTTGTACGGACGCGTTATCTCGTAGGAATCGAGGCCGAGGAACCAGTCGAGCATCTCGGCCACCCACGGCTGCGACGTCGTGACGCGGTAGTCGGCGGCGGCGATCGTGGAGCCCAGGCTCGGCACGCCGGGCGGGAGGGCCGCGGCCCCGAGGATCTGCAGTCCCGACGGGAGCCCCTCGTTGCAGGTCGTGACGATCGCGTCGGGATCGAGCGGTCGGGTCAGGCCGACGTCCATCAGTTCCACCTCGCTGCCGTATCCGACGGGGAGACCGGAGCCGAACGCGATCTTCGGGTGAGCTGAGAACCCGTTCGAGTATCGGAGCGGCAGCCCGGCGCGCCGGAACGAGCGTTCGAAGATCAGAGCCTCATCGTGATGCGAGACGTAACGGAGCTTGCCCCTCTTGGCCCAGCGCAACCTGTACCTCATCGTTGCCCTCCCAGGATCGGAAGGGACATCTTGCGGTCGCGCGCGATCTCGTGACATTCCTCGGTGGTGCCGAGGCCGTGGGTTCCGCAATCCGTGCATGGACTCCAACGACAGTCGTCGAAGTCCACCTCGGCCTGGGCGCGCTCCCAATCGCGCCACAACCAATCCTTCTCGACGCCGGCGAACAGATGATCCCAAGGGAACGATTCCTTCGGGCTCCTCGGACGGTTCGTGTACCAGTGGATGTCGATATCGAGGTCCCTCGCGGCGGCCTGCCAGATCTCGGGACGGAAATGATCGCGCCACTGATCGAACCGGGCTCCGCGCCGCCACGCCTCCTCGATGACAACACCTATCCGTCGATCACCCCGGGAGAGGAAACCTTCGATCTGCGCATCCCAACCGCCGTGGCCCCGTACATGGACGCGCTTGCACCTCACAGCGGCGCGCAGCATCGAGAGTTTGCGATCCGTCTCTGCCACCGTGTCCTGCGCGCACCACTGGAAGGGGGTGTGCGGCTTCGGGACGAACGCTCCGCAGGATGCGGTCACCCGCGAACTCCTCTTGCCTGCACGCCATCCGACATCGGCAACCTTGTCGGCGATCTCGGCGATGCCGACGACGTCCTCGTCGCGCTCGGTCGGGAGCCCGCACATGAAATACAGCTTCAGATGGTTCCACCCGCCGGAGAAAGCCTGATCCGCCGTGCGGAGCATGTCCTCCTCCGAGACGGTCTTGTTGATCACCCTCCGCATGCGTTCGGTCCCGGCTTCGGGGGCGAACGTCAGCCCGGTTCTACGCCCGCCGCGCGACAACTCATCGGCGAGGCGGACGTTGAACGCATCGACCCTCGTCGACGGCAGCGAGATGGAGGTACTCGTGCCTTCGTACCGATCCGCGACCGACGTCACTAGATCGAGGATCTCCGAATGGTCGGCTGAGGAGAGCGAGAGAAGACCGACTTCGGGGAGACCGGAGGCGGCTACCCCGTCGGCGACTATGCGTTCGATCGCATCCTTCGATCGCTCGCGGACGGGCCGCGTGATCATCCCTGCCTGGCAGAAGCGGCACCCGCGCGTGCAGCCACGGAAGATCTCGACCGACAGCCGCTCGTGGACCACCTCGGTCAGCGGTACCAGGGGCCGCTTCGGGTAAGGGAACCGATCGAGGTCGAGGATCGTGCGACGCGTCACCCGCGCGGGGGCTTTGGGA
>JBOGXG010000017.1:0-13178 GCA_050694195.1 Actinomycetota bacterium
AGGATGTTCAGTGCGGTTCGCTCGGCGGTGAGGATCGCGGCGAGCGAGCCCTCGATGCGAGCGAGGACGTCCCCACGACTCACGCGGTCTCCGTCCTGCAGCTCGGGAAGCCACTTCAGGCGCTCGCCGCCCACCCGAGCGAAGACCATCTCGGCCACGGTCAGGCCGGCGATCGTGGCATCCTCGCGCGCCTCGATGCGGGCGCGCCCCATCGTTTCCGCCGGGACGACCGCGAGCGTCGTCCTATCACCGCGGCCCACGTCCTCGGCGAGCCAAACGTCGACGAGCCGATCGAGGCTCGCCTCGTCCATCTGCATACGCTCCACCCTAGTGAAAACGCCAGGGCACGGTTAAGGCTTCCCCTACGTAGTTCTACGGGGCGGGGCGGGGGTTAGAAGGGTTCGACCACGTAGCCCTCGGCGCTCAGGCGCTCCGAGAGCTCTTGGATGTGCGGGACTCCCCTCGTCTCGAGTTGGAGGATCACGTCGACCTCTCCGAGATGCACAGCCACGCCCTCGCGGTGGTGCTCGACCCCCACGATGCTCGCTCCGGTCTCCGCTATCAGGCCGAGCAAACGGTGGAGTTCACCGGGCCGATCGACGATCCGGGTGTGGAACGCGAAGTAGCGGCCCGAGACGCCGAGCCCGAAGCGGATCACCCGGAGGAGGAGGAGCGGGTCGATGTTGCCGCCGGAAAGGACCACCACGACCGGCGGCTCGACGTGGCCGATCCGGCCCATCACGGCGGCGACGCCGGCCGCTCCCGACGGCTCGAGCACGAGCTTCATCCGCTCGGCCGTCATCACCAGAGCCTGAGCGATTGCGTCGTCGCTGACGGTGACCACCTCATCCACGAGCTGAGATACGTGAGCCAGCGTCAGTTCACCAGGGGCGTTCGCCGCGATCCCGTCGGCGATCGTCGACATCGAGGTCAGCTTCACCGGCGCGCCCTTCTCGAGGGAAGGAGGGAAGGCTGCCGCGCCGGCAGCCTGAACACCCACGATGCGCGTCGACGGGCTCAGCGCGCGCATCGCCGCCGATATGCCCGAGATGAGCCCTCCGCCGCCGATCGGCACGACGACCGTTCCGATGTCCTTCATCTGCGCGGCGATCTCGAGCCCGATCGTCCCCTGGCCGGCGATCACGTGAGGGTGATCGAAGGGATGCACGAATACCGACCCGCTCGACGTCGCGAAGTCGACGGCCGCGTCGTAGGCGGCTCCGAAGTCTTTCCCGACGAGCTTCACCTCGGCCCCATAACGCTTGGTGGCCTCGACCTTGGGAAGAGAAGCCGACGCCGGCATGAACACGGTCGAGCGGGTATCGGACAGAGATGCCGCGAGCGCGACGCCCTGAGCGTGGTTCCCGGCGGAGGCCGCGACCACCCCGGCGCTTCGTTCGTTCTTGTCGAGCCGGCTGATGCGGTTGTACGCGCCGCGGATCTTGAACGAGCCGGTCCTCTGGAGGTTCTCGCACTTGATGAAGGTGTCGCCCCCGCACTGGGCCGAGAGGGCCCGGGAGCGATCCAGTGGCGTCCGGACGGCGACGTCGGCCAGGCGCCTCGCTGCATCCTGGATCTCGTCCAGGGACACGAGCTGGATCGTCTTCACCCTGAGAATCCTAGTGGTCTACCGCTCACGAGCGTGATTCGATCCATTCCGCCGGATACACGCGACGATATGGACACGATGACCGACACCTGGACCCCCGCCTCCTGGACCACGCTGCCCGCCCGACAGCAGCCGGAGTGGCCCGACGAGCGCGTCCTGAAGGACGTGGTCGCCGAGCTGACGGCCCTGCCCCCGCTCGTCTTCGCGGGAGAGGCTCGCAACCTCAAGGCGGCGCTCGCGAAGGTCGCCGTCGGCGAGGCCTTCGTCCTCCAGGCCGGCGACTGCGCGGAATCGTTCAGGGATTTCTCCGCCGACGGCATCAGGGACAAGCTCAAGATCGTGCTTCAGATGGCCGTCGTCCTGACCTACGCGGCCGGGCTCCCCGTAGTCAAGGTCGGCCGCATCGCGGGCCAATTCGCCAAGCCCCGGTCCTCGCCACGCGAGACCATGAACGGCGAGGAGTTGCCCTCGTTCCGTGGCCATGCCGTTAACGACGACCTCTTCGACGAACGATCGCGCGTGCCCGATCCGAACCGGATGGTGAAGGCGTACCACCAATCGGCCGCGACCTTGAACCTCATCCGAGCTTTCACGAAGGGTGGATTCGCCGATCTACAGCAGATACATACGTGGAACCAGGAGTTCGTCGCCGCCAGCAAAGAGGGACAGCGCTACGAGCAGATCGCCCGGCAGATCGATCGCTCGCTGAGGTTCATGGCGGCGTGCGGGATCGATCTCGATGCCGATTCGGCTCTGCACGAGGTCGACTTCTACACGTCGCACGAGTCACTCCTCCTCGCCTATGAAGAAGCATTGACACGGCGCGACAGCATCACGGACGAGTGGTACGACTGCTCCGCACATCTCTTGTGGATCGGCGAGCGCACGCGTCAGCCGGACGGCGCACACGTCGAGTTCTTATCGGGGGTCAGGAATCCCGTCGCCGTCAAACTCGGCCCGTCGGCGACCCCGGACGACATCCTCAAGCTCGCCGATCGACTCGACCCTCACCGGGAGCCCGGCCGGCTCAGCTTCATCACCCGGATGGGAGCGCAGTCGATCGAGGACAAGCTTCCACCCTTGATCCGAGCGATGAAGGAAGCCGGGAGACAGAACGTGTGGATATGCGATCCGATGCACGGGAACACGTTCATGACCGCGTCGGGCCTGAAGACCCGCCGCTTCACCGACGTGACGGCAGAGATCAAGAGCTTCTTCGCGATGCACGCTTCCGAGGGAACCGTTCCCGGGGGGGTTCACCTGGAACTCACCGCCGACGCGGTTACCGAATGCCTCGGGGGGGCGGAAGAGATACTCGATCACCAACTCGTCGATCGCTACGAGGCTCTCTGCGATCCGCGACTGAACGCGCGGCAATCGCTCGACCTCGCGTTCCAGATCGGCGAGATGCTGCAGTCGGCGTAAGAGCCTTAGGTGGCGATGCGCTCCCGGAGTTCCTTCATGATGACATCGGGCTCGCCGTGTTGCCCGGTTCGCTTCTTGGAGAAGACGAGGTCACCGTCAAGCTCGACCTCGAACACGCCGCCGCGCGACGGGATCAGAACGACCTCGGTGAGGTCATGTTCGAACTCTTCAAGTATCCGCTCCGTCAGACCGACGGCTCTAGGCGCGTAACCTCACTGAGCGCAATATTCGATCCTTACCTTCACACGCCCAGCCTACTCGCCCTGTTGCTTAAAGCGCGGAGGTGCCGCAAGCTATCTGATGGACGAACTCACTAACGGGAGGTCTCGATGAGCGTCGGCGTTTGGGTATTGATCGGGGTCATAGTGCTCGTCGCACTGTTCCTGATCCTCACCTACAACAGGCTGGTTCGGCTCCGCAACAGAACGGAGGCCGCCTGGTCGCAGATCGACGTACAGCTGAAGAGGCGGCACGACCTCATCCCCAACCTCGTGGAGACGGTGAAGGGTTACGCGGCCCACGAACGCGAAACGTTGGAGGCCGTGACGCGCGCTCGTCAACAAGCCGTCTCAGCCGAGGGGGTCGAGGATCAGGCGAAAGCCGAGAACATGCTGACCGGCGCTCTGCGCCAATTGTTCGCGGTGTCGGAGGCGTACCCGGATCTGAAAGCGAACCAGAACTTCCTGGCGCTACAGGAAGAGTTGGTCGGCACCGAGGGTCGGATCGCGTTCTCGCGGCAGTTCTACAACGAGCAGGTCTTGGCCTACGACAACGCGCTCGAGACCTTCCCCACGAACGCCATCGCCGGGATGTTCAACTTCGAGGAGCGGGTGTACTTCGAGGCAGAGGAGGATTCGCGTCAGCCGGTGCAGGTGGACTTCGGACAGGGAGGCGGAACCGCCCCCACCACGACATCGCCCCCGCCGGCCGCAGGGTCGCCTCCGACCTCGACACCGCCGAGCACGTAACCAGGCCACCGAGAAGGGCGAGCGGTCTTGTACGAGCGCATCGCGTCTAATAAACGCAAGACGTGGCTGCTGATCGCGGGGTTCGTCGTCGTCGTCGGGCTCGCCGGCTGGGCCTTCGGTGAGTACCTCGGCGCCGGCTTCTGGGGCCTGGGCATCGCCATCGGCATCGCCATCCTCATGACGTGGGGGTCCTACTTCAACTCCGACAAGATCGCGCTACGGATGAGCCGGGCGAAGCCGGCGGATGATCCCCGGTACCAGCAACTCAACAACATCGTGGAGGGGCTCTCGATCGCGGCGGGGATCCCGAAGCCACGGGTTTACGTGGTCGAGGACTCGGCCCCCAACGCATTCGCTACGGGTCGCAACCCCGAGCATGCGGCGATCGCGGTCACGACGGGGCTCCTCGAGAAGATGGATCGCGACGAGCTAGAGGGTGTGATCGCGCACGAACTGTCGCACGTGAAGAATCGGGACACGCTGATCATGACGATCGCGGTGACGCTCGTCGGTGTCATCGTCCTGCTCGCCGACATCTTCATCCGCGCGATGTGGTGGGGCGGCGGCAGCCGCAACCGGGATTCCGGGGGGGCCGGCTCGATACTGGCGATCTTCGGCATCGTCCTCCTCATCCTGGGTCCGCTGATCGGCAAGATCATGCAGTTCGCGATCTCACGGCGCCGCGAGTACCTCGCCGATGCCGACGGAGTGTTTCTCACCCGTTACCCGGACGGGCTGATAAACGCTCTCGAGAAACTGAAGCAGGACCAGACGGTCGTTCGGAGCGGGAGCCGGGCCACCGCTCACCTATGGATCGAGGCGCCGATCCCGAGGCAGGCGGCCGAAGCGCGCCAGGGCAAGGGCCGCGGGGCGTGGCTCAACCGCATGTTCGACACTCACCCTCCTCTCGACGATCGCATCGCGGTTCTGAGGCAGAGCGCGCTGTCGGGCCCGGCCCCCGAGATGCCGACCCAGACACCCGAGTAGCCGAACGATCTGTCGCCGTCAGGCGGGGAGGACGGGCCGATCGTCTCGCGCGACCACCTCATGCGGCAGACCGCGGTTGGCGCTCTCGGGAAGGCGTCTCTCCAACCCCACGATGACCAACGCCGCGAGGCCACACGAACCGATGAGTACGAGGAACAACTCGGTGCCGAGGCCGGCCCCGAGCATGAGTCCCGCCATCGCAGGCCCGATGATCTCGCCGATCGCGAACGTGAACGAGTAGCCGGCGTTGTATCTGCCGCGCAGCGTCGGCGGCGCGAGACTGTTGATGATCGCCGGGACCGTGGGGGAGATCAGGCACTCGCCGAGGCCGAAGATCCCCATCGCTAGGGCGAATCCGAAGGCTCGCTGGAGATTCGAGTCGAACTCCGGAACCAGGACGGTGATCGTCCACGCGACCGCCCACAGACCGCAGACCCCTAGTAGAGCGCGCGTCCGCCGCCGGCCCTCGAGCCGCTTCAGCACGACGAGTTGGGCGATGACTATCAAGAACGTGTTAGCGGCGAAGGCGGCGCCGAGCGCCCTCGTCGATATCCCACCTTCCGCGGTGGCGAACGCCGGGAAGCCCGACTGGAGCTGCGCATAACCGAGCGTGACGAACAGGGACATCACCAGGAGGAGTCGGAGATAGACCGGATCCTTCAAGAGGGCGCGATAGCCGCCTTTGACGGCTGGGTCGTCGCGCTCCGCCTCCGGCTTGCCCCCGACATTCTTCATCCTGAGGAGCACGACGGCGAAGAAGATCCACGACAGCCCATCGAAGATGTACAGGGCTTGAAAGGTCCCGGGCCGCGTCACGTCGGCGACCAAGCCGCCGAGGATCCCTCCGAGACCGATCCCGAGGTTCAGCGATGCGTAGTGGACGGCGAAGATACGAGAGCTCTTCTCCGGCGGGACGATGGTGACGAAGAGAGAATTGGTTGCCGGCCACATCCCTCCCGTACCGGCACCGAGGATCCCAGCTGCGACGAACGCCTGCCACGGCTGGGTTACGAACGCGAGAAGTATCGAACCCGCGCTCGAGACCAGCAGGGCGACGAGCAGGGTGCTGCGGGACCCGATGCGATCGACGAGAGCCCCCGCAAGGAGTCCGACGATCAACCCGGAAACGGCCATGACCGAAACCGCGAACGCCGCCACCACGACCGAGAACCCGCGCGCGTCGCGGAAATAAACCACCAAGAAGGGAAGAACGAGCCCCGTGCCGAGCGCTGAGACTATGTCGGCGCGAATGATCCTCCACGCGATGGGCGGCAATTCGGGCAGCAGGTTCTCAAGGAGCTTCGGCATGCAGGCGACTCCGGTTATCCGGGAGGTCCGCGGGGACCCCGGAGGCTCAGTCGGGGGGGTCAGACATCCAGGCTGCCGCCCGCTCGCCCACCTCGGTCCAGGCATCGGCGGTCGTGCGTCCCGAAGCCTTGCGGATCTTGAAGGAGTGGTCGCCCCCGTCGATCACGGCCACCTCGCTGAGGCCGGGAAGCTTCTTCCTCACCTTCTCCAGCGTGGGTAGCGGGCAGAACGGGTCGCGAGAACCCTCGATGAAGAGCATCGGAGGCTTGACCTGGTAGAGGTGCTCGTCACGCAGCTTCTCCGGTCGGCCCGGAGGGTGGAGCGGGTAACCGAAGAAGACGAGACCGTCGACGTCGTATCCCTCCGCCACCACGTGCGAGCCGATCCGGCCCCCCATCGACTTGCCACCGAGGAAGACGCGGCCGGCCCACCCTTCCCTGGCGTGGTCCGCAACCGCCCGGTATGTCTCCTCGAGAACGGAATGACGGTCGGGTGCCTTACGTCCGACCTCCGAGTAAACGAAGTTGAAACGGCACACCCTGATCCCCTCGGATGCGAGGCCATCGGCCACGAACGACAAGAAGTCGGAGTGCATATTGGACCCGGCGCCCGGCGCGAGCAGCAGAAGAGCTTCGGCCGAACGCGGACCGTCGACGGTGATCGAGACATCGCCGTGCGGAGTGGTGACCTTCGCGGGTCGTCCCTTTTGCTTTCGCGTCACGTCCGCCTCCTAAGCGATCGTCGCAGCCGGAACACAGGCTACCGGCCACCTATACTCCGCATGACACGGACTGCTGGGTCAAGAGGCGAACGCAGATTCGTCTGATGAGAAAGGCATATTCGCGTGCTTGAAAAGGTCGTGATGACTGTCCTCCTGCTGGTGACGCTCGGCGCGTTCGCCTACCGAGGCCGCGAATTAGTGAACCTGGTTCGGCTCGGAGCCGACGACGATCGTAAGCCGCGCGACCTGAAACAGAAGCTGAAGGAACAACTCGTCGTCGTGTTGGGCCAGCGGAAGCTTCTGCAATGGACGATCCCCGGTCTGCTGCACTTCTTCATCTTCTGGGGCTTCGTGATCCTCTTCACAACCATCGTGGAGGCCTTCGGCGCGATCTACCAGGAGGGCTTCCACATCCCGCTCATCGGGCGATGGGGTCCGTTGGGGGCGGTGCAGGACTTCTTCGTCGTCGCAGTTCTGATCGGGGTCCTCGGGGCCTTCATGATCCGCAGGATGCAGACACCGGGGCGCTTCAAGGGCTCACATCTCCAAGAGGCGGAGTACATCCTGTTCGCCATCGCCGGGATCATGGTCACGATCCTCCTGACCCGCGGCGCGGAGATCTCGCTCGGGCATTTCCCCTACGACACGGACTGGACGCCGGTCTCGCGATGGGCCTCGTACATCTTCGACGATCTCTCTCTGTCCGCTCAGGAGGCCTGGAACGACGTCTTCCTGTGGTGGCACTCGCTGATCATCCTCGGATTCCTCGTCTACATCACCTATTCCAAGCACCTGCACATCATCACCGCAGGATTGAACGTCCTCTTCACGTCCGAACGCCCCAAGGGGGCCCTCAAGAAGATGGACATCGACATCGAGGAGATGAGCGAGGACGACACCTTCGGCGCCGGCAAGATCACGGACCTCACCTGGAAGCAGATGCTCGACACCTTCACGTGCACGGAGTGCGGGAGATGTCAGTCGCAATGTCCCGCCTGGAACACCGGGAAGCCCCTGTCCCCGAAACTCCTGGTCATGGACCTTCGCGATCAGTTGTTCGCGGCGGGGCCGCAGCTACTCGCGGCCAAGAAGAAGGGCGATGACGCCTTCCAGGAGGCGCTCGGATCCCTGCCGGCCCTGAACCCGGAGGTCGTGGAAGACGAGGTCATCTGGGACTGCACGACCTGCGGGGCGTGCGTGCAGGCCTGCCCGGTGAACATCGAACACATCGACGCGATCGTCGACATGCGCAGGAACCTCGTGATGACGGAGTCGCGCTTCCCGCGCGAGATGCAGAGCGCGTTGCAGAACATGGAGACCACAGGCAACCCATGGGGGCAGCCGCCTCAAGCGCGCGTTGAGTGGATGCAGGGAACGTCGAAGCAACCGGCCCTGGAGATCCCTCACATCTCCGAGGCTCCCGATGCGGACGTCCTGTTCTGGGTCGGTTGCGCGGGGGCTTACGACGATCGCAACAAGCGGGTGGTGTACGACTTCGCTCGTCTCATGCAGATAGCAGGCATCAAGTTCGCGGTGCTCGGGCCGGACGAGAACTGCAACGGTGATCCGGCGCGCCGGATGGGTGCCGAGTACATCTATCAGATGCTCGCGGAACAGGCGATCGAACTCTTGAACACGCACAAGGTGAAGAAGATCGTCACGATCTGTCCCCACTGCTTCAACACGATCTTCAACGAGTACCCGCAGTTCGGTGGCGTTTACGAGGTGGTCCATCACACCGAGTACCTCGCCGGGCTTATGCGCGAAGGACGACTGAAGCCCGAGGGAGAGCTCGTCAAGAAGGTCACCTACCACGACCCCTGTTACAACGCTCGTCACAACGATGTGTGGAAGGGGGCGCGCCACGTCATCGAATCGATCCCGGGAACCGAGTACGGGGAGCTGCATCGGCACGGTCACTCGACGTTCTGCTGCGGCGCCGGCGGTGGCCGCATGTGGATGGAAGAACGGATGGGCAAGAAGGTCAACATCGAGCGCACGGACGAGGCCCTCGCGTCCGCGTCTGACACACTCGCGGTCGGCTGTCCTTTCTGCAACATCATGCTCGCCGACGGGATCACGGAGAGACATGCAGACGAGCAGATGGTCGTGAAGGACGTCGCGCAACTGCTGCTGCAATCGATCGAGTTCCATCCTGAGTCGAGTGCCGCCAAGGCGAGCAACGGGAACGGGAACGGCTATCCGGCGACGAAGCCCGAAGAGGAGATGACGGGGAAGGCCGCCGGCCCCGACGATCCTCAGACCACGTAGCCCCTCTAGCTCTCCGAGGGACGGATCACGAGCCCGTTCAGTTGCACGTCGAGCACGTGGTCGATCAGTTCATCCACATCCGGCCACGGGAAATTCTTCGAACTGATCAGTAGCGACGTGAGCCCGTGAACGTCGACCCATAGGCCCACCGCCACCGTGAACGGGTCGAGGGGCCGGAAGATCCCGGCGTCTATGCACGCCCTGGCCGCGTCGACCAACCGGAAGAAAGCCTGCATCCCCGGCATCTCTTCGAGCGGCCGATCGGTCATGTCCTGGTTCGTCTTGGTCATCATCATCAGGCGGTACTGCTCCGGATGCTGGAGCCCGAAGTGCACGTAGGCCTCGCCCATCGCGCGCAACGCAGCCAACGGGTCATCGACGTCCGACATCGCCCGCTCGACGAAGGCCCGGAACTCGATGAAGGGTCGCTCGCATACCGCGTGGATCAGCTCGTCCTTGTCCTCGAAATGCATGTAGATCGCCGGCGGTGTAACACCTACCGCACCGGCGACCGCGCGCATCGAGACTTGATCCTCATCGCCGGTCTCCAGGAGGAGTTTCTCGGCGGCCAGGATGATGTCATCTCGCAGCCTCTCGCCTTCGCCGCGGCGCGCCCTCGTTCGGCGCGCCGTGACGTCGACGGGGTCGGTATCGGTGACGGTGCCCTCCCCCTTCATCAAGCTCCCGCAGCCGGTAGCGGTTCGTCGGGTGCCCGCTCCTTCGCCGGACCCGCCGTTTCGCTGAAGCCGAGACGCTGCTGGATCCTGCGCATCCATCGTGGCGCCCACCAGTTCGCCTCACCGGCCAACCGCATGAACGCCGGGACCAAGGTACCGCGGATGAGGGTCGCATCCATGACGACGGCGAGGGTCAGACCGACGCCGAACATCTTGATGAACGTGACCCCCGAGGTCGCGAAGGCGATGAATACGATGCTGAGCAACAACGCGGCAGCGGTCACTATGCGACCGGTGTGCTCCAGGCCGACGGCTATCGAACCCATGTTGTCGCCGGTGCGATCGTGCTCCTCCTTGATACGCGAGAGGAGGAACACCTCGTAGTCCATCGAGAGACCGAAGGCGATGCAGAACATCAGGATCGGGGTGGTCACATCGAGGATCCCGGTAGGTGTGAACCCGAGTATGTCGGAGAGATTGCCGTCCTGGAAGATCCACACGACCGCTCCAAACGTCGCGGTGAGGCTCAACAGGTTGAGCACGATGGCCTTGACCGGCACGAGTAGGCCTCCGAACATGAGGAAGAGGAGGATGAAGGTGACGATCCCGATGATGGCGGCAGCAAGCGGGATGCGCTCGAAGATCGCGTCCTTCGAGTCGGCGACCTCTGCCGAGGGACCTCCGATGTTCACATCGAACGGCGCGTCGACCGCTCGCACGTCCGCCACCAGTTGCTCGCCCTCTTCTGAGTACGCCTCTACGGCCGGGATCACCGACAGCCACGTGCCGTCATCGTTCGCGAACCTCTGAGACGTCCGGTCGGGAGGAAGAGCTTCCGCGCCCCCCACGTAGGTACCGGTGAGGGCCTGCACCGCGTACACGTCCTCAACCTCGGATAGTGCCGACGCGTAGGACTCGATCTCGCCGGGGTTCGGCGTTCCCGTGTCCGCTGCCACGACCGACAGCGCGTTGGCGCTGTTGATCTGGAACTCGCTCCGGATCGTGTCGAGAGCGACGCGGCTCGAGGTCCCCTCGGGAAGGGCGCGGTCGTCGGACTGGCCGGGTTGGGCCCCGAGGAACGGCACCCCGAGGAGGAGCAGGAAGATGATCACGACCGTCGCGATCGGGATGGGGCGACGCATAACGGTCATGGCCATGCGATGCCAGAAGCCCTCGCCGACCGCCTTCGGGTCCCGCTTGAACAGACGGAACTTGTCCACGCGGTGTCCCAGGACCGCCAGCAGCGCGGGGAGGAACGTCACCGACGCGATCGCGCCGAGCAAGACGACACCCACGCCCGCGTAGGCGAAGGAACGGAGGAATGCCATGGGGAAGACCAGCAGCGCGGATAGCGAGATCGCGACGGTGAGCCCGCTGAACGCAACGGTGCGCCCCGCGGTCCTAACCGTCTCGACGACCGCGTCCTCGTGCCGTAGGCCATTACGAAGTTCCTCGCGATATCGGGAGACGACGAAGAGGCTGTAGTCGATCGCGAGTCCGAGCCCGAGAGCGGTCGTGAGGTTAAGGGCGAAGATCGACACCTCGGTCATCTCCGAGATGATCGTGAGGATCAGGAACGAACCGACGATCGACAGCACGCCGATGAGGAGTGGGAGGCTCGCCGCGACCAACGAACCGAACACGAGGATGAGTGCGATCAGCGTTATCGGCAGTGCGATCGATTCGGCTCTGATGAGATCCTCCTCGATCGTCAGCTGCATCTGACGAAAGACCTCGGAGAATCCGGTGACCTCGACCGAGATGGCACCCGTCTCGCGGTCCGCGAACTTCGGGGAGACCTCTGTGATCGCCTGCTGCACCTCGTCCTGCGAGCCGGGGATCGTGGCGAGGATCAAGGCCTTGCTGCCGTCCTTGCTCTTGAGCGGCGGGGCCTCGGACGACCAGTAGGAGAACGCCTGATCCACTCCCTCGGTGGCCGCGAGCTCCTCGGTGAGGGCCGTCCCGGCCCTCGTCGTCGCGGGATCGTCGACCGAGCCGCTCTTCGAGGTCACAAGGAGGATCAGGTTCGGGGTCTGCTGGCCGAACCCGTCCCGGAGTTCGTCGGCCGCCGCGGTCGCCTCCGCATCGGGATCGTCGAAGCCGCCGTTGGAGAGCCGATCGGCGACGCCTCCGCCTACGGCACCCGCCCCCACCAGGAATATCGCGGTGAGCACCAGCACCATCACCCGCCGCCTGACCACGAACCGACCCAACCGCTCGAACATGTCCCGACTCCTTCGTCTATGGCTTAACGACGGTAAGTTATCAGGGATAAGTTAACGGCGTAAAGGGTCAGAGGGCGGAGATTTTCGCGACCTCGAGGGGTGGGCGGGGTTCCCGTGGTGACGGGATCCTTTCTTTGGAGCCCACGAGCGCGTTTACACGCTCCTCCGCGGCAAAGAACGGATAGCTAGAAGTTCTCGAAGAAACGAGAGGCGGTGGGCCCCCGCTGACCGTGGTACTTCGATCCGATCTCGTCCGAGCCGTAGGGATGTTCGGCCTCAGAGGTGAGGCGCGAGAAGCTGATCTGTCCGATCTTCATGCCGGGATAGATCGTGATCGGGAGGTTCGCGACGTTCGAGAGCTCCAAAGTGAGGTGGCCCTCGAAACCCGGGTCCACCACGCCGGCGGTGCTGTGGATCAAGAGACCCAGGCGTCCCAGCGAGCTCTTCCCCTCCAGGCGCCCAACGAGATCGCTTGGCAGCCGGATGTACTCCACGGTCGAGCCGAGGACGAACTCGCCGGGGTGAAGGATGAACGGTGTATCGCCCTCGACCTTCACGAGCGTCGTGAGATCCTCCATCGGCTTCTTCACGTCGATGAGCGGATAGCGGTGGTTGCTGAAGATCCGGAAGAAACCGTCGGTATGGAGGTCGACCGACGAGGGCTGCACGTCGGCCTCGTCGAAGGGTTCGATGCCGATCTCCCCGTTGGCGATCGCCTTCATGATGTCGACGTCGGAGAGGATCATGCGGCGAGTCTATCCAGCCCCGCCCCGAGCCTTACGGCACCGGGCGCGTACAGGGGCGACTGGCCTAGAATCTCGGCTTGTCCTCGCGGGTGTAGCTCAATGGCAGAGCTCTAGCTTCCCAAGCTAGTGACGAGGGTTCGATTCCCTTCACCCGCTCCAGCGAAGCGTCCCCTCCCCCAGGCTCGCGCCTCATTCTCGGCGCGAAACGTGCACGTCCATGAGCACCTTTCGCGCTGAAAAC
>JBOGXG010000018.1:0-11341 GCA_050694195.1 Actinomycetota bacterium
ATGGGACCGCGTCGGCAGACAGTAACGACGCCTCGACATCAGCTGAGTTCTGCCCTTCGGGGTCGATATGTGACGACGTAATCGACACAGTTGCCGAAGTCTGCAACCAGATCACTCCCACCGGTTGTGCCGATGCGATCGATACCGTGGGTGATGTACTCGACAACATCGGACTCGACTGCAATCTAGACCCAACCGGCTCGAATCCGTGTGTTCCGTTACCATCGGTCGATTGCAACCCAAACCCAACCGGATCGGATCCGTGTGTGGAAGTGCCTGATGCATGCGACGAGGTCAGCTGCGAGATTCCACCTGATCTCCCGGACGTCTGCGATCCGCAGCAGGCTGTCGATTGCTCAAGCGTGATGGCAGAGGTGGCCGATTCAATAGATGCTGTAGGGGAACTCGTCGGAGGAAGTCCTGGCATGGACTGCCGCGCTGAGGCATACAACTCAGGAGGTGGGCTTCTGGGTGTGTTTGGCAGCGGAGTCTATCGATGCGAGGAGCCGGAAGTTCGCTTCATGACGCTTGAACTTTGCATCGTCTACCGAGGCATCACGAGACCCATCGGCCCACCGCCACCCAATACGGGCCGGATGTGGTGCGACACGATCACTCATGATAAGGAGCGCAGGACCGTCGAGGACAACTACACCGGAACCCTTTTCTGCATACCGGGATGGTGGCAAACTGAGACCCATGGCTGGTGGGGCGCGATGTTCAATGAGGAGCAGGCTTTCAGTGCCCCCGTCTACTACTCGTGTTTGTAGCGCCATCTCACTCTCAGAGGATTCCTAGCATCCACGTCGGAAATCTCACAGATGCCTCGACGGGGCGTTAGCGGCGCGGTCGTAGCGGCCTTTCTACTCGGAAGCCTGGGGCCAGGTTCCGTGAGCCAGGCCGCGCCCGCACAGCCGATAACGCGAGACATGCGCATCACGGTAGGGGGACCATCGTCTCTCTTGATGAGTCTGACTCAACCTCTCCCCTCCGAGGCCGTCACGGTTAGATCCTCCGGAAAAGGCCGGGTTGTGGGGTTCGTTCTCACAGAGCAGGATGATTTCATCCCGTATGCCGAGCGGGGCAGAGTTTGGTCTTTTCTGACGAACCATTGTTCCTCGCCAGGGTGTCGCGGGAAGTCCGGCGAGGCGTCCGAAACATCCGGGGCGAGCACCCCGAGCCTCTCCGAGGGAACCTATAGGCTCGACCTGATAGCGGATGGACCCGCACGCTTCCACTTCACCATACGAGGTTTAGATGGGACATCCAAACTCCGAGCTCCAGGCTCTTCCCGTGTCCGTGTCAAAACGTTCAAGCCAAGCGTCTACAACAGTGCGGACGGTAGCGTTTGGGCAGCCGGCGAGTTCGTGGAGGACGCGGAGTTCGGAGCAGGAATCACGTTCATGGCAATGTGGGTCGAGACCGACTCATTGGAGGCCTGGGACACCTGCTTCCACGACAACTACGACCCCGGCCCCACGCCTCCCCCGGAGGTGGCCTTTTACCCGGGTTGTGCCGCCGGGACCGACTCTCTACATGAGCGGACAACTAGCGATCGACATCTGTACACGCTGCTTGCCACGAACCAAGGCTTCCCGTCGGGTCAAGGAGGATGGTTCATCTCGAACTCCCCACCGACAAGGATGGGGAGCGTTGGCGTCTGGGTGCCAAACGATTGATGGCGCTGCCTAAGGTCTCATCAGAGTGCCGATTAATCCTCTTCGCCTCGGCCAATGGCCAGTACCCCAGGCGCCCTCCGAAGGAACATCCATGTTCGAGCGTTCGGGGGCGTCAACCTCGTTCAGAACCCTCGTTACACGGGCCGGCAGGTGTGGAACAAGCAGCGCCGCGACGAGGTCCTGGTCGACGTCGAGGATGTAGCGCTCGGCCATGAGACCAAGCAGCGATGGAACCTCGAGAGTGACTGGATCTATTCGGAGACGGTCGTACACGAGGCGATCGTCGACGACGACACCTTCAAAGCGGCCCAGGATGTACGTGGTTCGCGATCTCGATACAACACGCGCGCCCCGAAGAAGACCGGTCGAGCTTACGCACTGAGCGGTTTGGTGTTCTGCAGCGAGTGTGGGCGGCGGATGTCGGGTCACTTCACCAATGGACACGTCTACTACCGCTGCCGGTTCCCTCAGGAGTACGGGTTGGCAACTGGCACATCGCATCCGAAGTCCGTCTATCTGAGGGAGGATCTGGTCCTCCCCAAGCTCGACGAATGGCTCGCCCAACTCTTCGCCCCGGACAACATCGTCGAGACCTCTGCCCTCCTGGCAGCGGCGGAGGATGAGGTGAGGGTGGACTTCGAAACGGAAAAGGCCCAACGAGAGATCTCCGATTGTGACCAGAAGCTGGAGAAGCTCCGGAGGGCCTTGGAAGAAGGGGTTGATCCCCATCTTGTCGGCCGCTGGATCGACGAGACTCAAAAGCAACGTGATGCGGCAGTCCGGCGGACTCAGAGATCCCCCAGTCGGTCGATGTCAGCCGAGGAGATCAGGTCGGCTGTGGAGGAGCTGGGCAGCGCCCTGAACCTACTCGGCGATGCCGACCCCCGCTCGAAATGCGACTTCTATGCCGCCCTGGGTCTCAAGCTCCACTACTTCCACGGTGACGGAGAGGCACGCGTCGAGGTTCAGCCCGCGTGGGCATATGGATGTGTCGGAGGGGGGACTTGAACCCCCACAGCCCGAAGGCCACTAGCCCCTCAAGCTAGCGCGTCTGCCAATTCCGCCACTCCGACGTAATTAAAGCCCCGGGGGCCCAGGGCTCTTCCCGATTATACCGAGGGCTCTGGAGAAACAACTTTCCACCGTTGGTGACCTATCCGGTACTCGATGATGGAATGTTTGCCGAAGCGGACAGCTAGGGCTCTCTCACCGACCATGACTCCAGGTTCCAGAGCGGCCCCTCGATAGTGGGCTGAACCTCGAGCCCCGCAACTCCCTCGTTCCACGCCAGATAGGTGGCGACCTGGAACATCGGCATCGCCGCCATCGGCCGCCGTCCCTCATCCGCGGTCCGAGCCGGCGAGCCGAGCGAGCGGACGAGATAGGCATCGGCAGGCCCGCGCTCGTCCCACCGTCCGTAGAACGTCCGCCCGTCGCGGTCGATGAGATCGGCGACCGCACCTACATCGTCGAGTTGGAGCTGGATAACATCTTGGAACGAGTTGAGAAGCTCGTCGCCGGTTGGCGCGGCGAGCGCCACCGTGCGGCCGCTCAGGCGCGTGGGATCCGTCGCCGGCTCCCGCCAGGGACCGTCGGCACCCCCCATACCCGGTTCCGGCGTCAACGTGTCTGAGATGCGTCCGTCGGAACGGACGAAGCCGGCGTGCAACGCCCCGCGCCGGACGGCGGCGGCGAACGCGAGGCGATCGAGGCGACCAAGGTCACCGGCCGAGAAATCGAGACTCACAGATTCCCAGCCGAGCGCCGAGTCGAATGGAAAGCCCGCTTCCTCCAGCCTGAAACCGAGGTTGACCGCGGACGGCGGGACGATGACGTCGAGACGACGCTCTCTCAGCAGATGGACCATGGTGTTGAGGTTCTCGATGAACTGCACGCGCACACGTGCGACCCCGACGCCTCCCCCGAACCAACGAGGGTTGGGGCGCATGACGACCTGGAGACCCGGGGTACGCGCGGTGAGCTCGTAGGGCCCGCCGAACTTCGAGCCCGGTCGACCCTCCGGCAGAACGAGGGCGCCCGCTGCGAGGGCGGTCTCCCATCCCACCCCATCACCGCGGAACTCGACCGCGACGGAGCCGGCGGCCCGGACGGAGTCGGCCAGTGCGAACCCGGACGGGGAACGCGCCCGGCGCGCGCTCTTGACGACATCGCGCGATGTGATGGGTGAGCCATCGCTCCACTGCGCGGCACGAAGCTGCACGCGGATGCCGCCCTCGATCGGGTCGACGCTCTCGGCGAGGTACGGCTCGGTGCTGCCGTCGGGCAACGATCGGAACAACGACGGGTACAGCGGGCGAGCGAGGACGTAGGTGAGATCGGAGGCCGACGCGGCATAAGGATCCAGCGTCATCGGTTCGCCGAGAACCCCGACGGTGACGGAACCGCGCGGCCCCCCGGTCGGCGATAGACCCGACGAGGTATCCGTCGATGAGGATGGCCCATCGGAAGCCGGTACCTCGTCCGACGATCCCGTGCACGCCACCAGCGCGATCGCGATGACCCAGGTGCCGACGAGGTGCGAGACCCGTCTGCTATTCATCCATCGACTCCGGGCCATCGCCGAGCGCCGGCATCCGCGGCTATTCCTCGAGGAGCCGCACCGTTACGGCATCGAAGCCGCCCATCACATCGAACTGGATGTTCTCGACGTTCTCTTGGGCGGCCCAATGGGTGACGAAGTCGCCGATAGGGACGATCGGAACCTTCGCCAGGATCTTCCGCTCGGCCCTCCGGTACAACTCGACCCGTGCGGCCTCGGACGATTCCTTATGGGCCTTGCTGAGGAGCTTATCGACCTTCTTCGACGAGAACCCTGAGTGGTTATCGGGCGAGTCCGCGGCGAATAGCGACGACAGGAAGACGTCGGCCACCGGATATTCCGCTATCCAACCCAGCCGGTACATCTCCTGATCGCCGGCCCGCAACCGCCTCAGGTACCTGTCGAACGCGTATCCCTTCACCTTCACGTTGAACCCCACGTCCTCGAGGTCCTGCTTCACGGCGCGTGCGACTTGCGTGTGTGGAGGACCCACGGTGTATTCGAGTCTCACCTCGCGCCTCTTCGCCGGCAGTCTCCTCACCATCGAGCGCGCCGCGGCCGGCGAGTGTTCACACAGCCGGGCGCAGATGTCGTCCTCGAAGCCCGGCATACCGCGCGGCACTATGCCCCGCGGCGCCGCCATCGTCTCCTTGTAGATGTTGGTCGCGATGTATTCGCGATCGATGGCACGACTGATGGCCTCCCGGCCTCTCCGCTTCCTGAGCGCCTTCGACTTCACGTTCAGGCCGTAGTAATAGCCGGCGAGGAACGGCTTGTAGCCTCGGTCGCCGAAGGCCTCGGCCGCGGCCTCGATCTGACCCGCGGGTACCTCGGCGACGTCGAAGTCGCCCGCGACGAATTGGAGCCAGGACGCGGCCGCATCGGGGAACGGGTTGAAGCGGATACCGTCGAGATCCTGGCTCACGAAGAAATCGTCGAACGACTTCATCGTTACCGACTCTCCCGGAGTCCACGGCTCCACGATCTGGAATGCCCCGTTGCCCGCCGGCTCGGAGAGGAACGTCTCCGTGTCCTCAACCGAGTCCTTGCGCAGAGGAACGAGCCCCGGATGCGTGAGAACAGCAGGGAACTCACGGAACGGCTCCGAAAGGGTGATCTTCAGCGTCGTGTCGTTCGGCGCGCGCAATCCCGACAGCTTGTTCGAATCGCCGAACTGATTCACCTCTTCGAACCCCTCTACGCGATCGAGCGTGTAGGCGAGCTCGGAGCCGCTCTTCTTCTTCGCGATCCTGTTGAAGGCGAAAAGGAAGTCCTCGGCCCGTACCGACCGGCCGTCGTGGAAGGTCATGCCGGATCGGAGCTCGAACGTGAACGTTCTCCCGCCGTTCGAGACCTCCCACGATTCGGCGGCGGCGGGGATCACCTCCTCCGCGTCCGGGTCCCATGCCGTGAGACCCTCGTACAGCTGGCGGGCGACGAGGACCGAGGCGGGATCCTGGATGCGCATCGGGTCCAACGTGGAGGGCTCGGTCACCGCGACGTCGAGGACCACCGCGTCGGGTTCGAAGTTGGGCGACTCCGTGGGTGTCGGAGATCCCCCGGTAGGGGCCGTCGTCTCGGCCCCCGGAGTCGCTCCCCCGGCGGTCGCCACGGGCCCCACGGCCGGATCGGGATCACCGGTGCAGGCACCGAGGATCACCACGAGGACGGCGACCAGTCCGGTCCGCCGCAGCGAACCACCGGAGGCCGGCACCGCAGGTCCGCCGCTTATGTGAGGCGGAAGGCGAGTGAGATCGTGGTACCCGTGAACACGATCGCGGTGATGACCGTGATGCGGTCGAGGTTCCGCTCCATCACGGTGGATCCCATCGCCTGGGTCTGCATCCCTCCGCCGAACATCTCGGAGACTCCACCACCACGCCCGGCGTGGAGAAGGATGAAAACGATCAACATCAATGACGCGATCACATGGATGATCACCAAGATCGGGGTCACGTCGGCTGCACCTCTTCTTCGTCTCTGTTAGGGGAACTGGCCCTACAGGGTACCTCCAGGGCGGCTCTAGGCCGTTCGCCGGCGCAGAGCGGAGCTTCCCGAAGGGAGGCTCTCCTAGTAGAGCTGCTTGATCCGGTAGAGGCTGACCGAAGAGCCGAGGAACTCGCCGATCGGCACGGCCTGCCAGTCCTGACGGGCCTCCCACCGGATCGTCGCGGTCCTGAGCCCCACCCTCTCCATCCGCTGCTCCACGACCCTCATCCACTTGTCGACATCGGACTCGAGAACCCGTACGCCCCCCGCCAAAGCGGGGAAGCCGCCGAGGTTGGGAAGGGCCTCGGCCTTCAGGCGCGCCTTAGCGCGTTTCTTGAGTAACCGTGACCGCTCCGCCTCCTTCGAGATGCGTTTGGGAGCGTCCCAGATCTCTCCGGCCGCCGAGGAGGGCGCGCCCCAGACGATCGCGAGCGCGCCCGGTTGGTCACTCGCCAGCCGCGCCCCGGCCTGGAGTCCCAGCAGTGCCACCAGCAAACCGGACACGAGGAAAGGGAACCGACCTGCGGACACGACGCTTGCGCGCCCATCGGCCACCGCGATCAGATCGGTGATCCTGCGGCTGATACGGGAGCCCGGGCGGAACGCGGCGACCGCGACCTTCTGCCCCAAGCCCCGGCCCCGTTTCACGAGCTCGCACATCTTGAGCAGCCCCGATGCCACCGCGAGCGGGTTCTTCGTGATCGCCGCGGCCCTCCTATCGGCCTCTCGTTCCCGATCGGCGCTGAGCCGCCGGAAGGCGATGTGCGCCAGGGGGTTCCATGCGACGAGATCCCTCAGAAGACCGGCGATGAAGATCACCGGAACGTCGCGCGACTCGAGGTGGGCCACCTCGTGCGCCAGGATCGCCTCGAGCTCGTCGTCCTCGAGGGCATCGAGAAGGTCCGCCGAGATCAGGATCCGACCCCGGCGGGCTCCGACCGCGAAGGCCCCGGAGACACCGGACGGGAGAAGCAGCACGTCCGGCGGGTGCTTCAGCGAGCTTCGTCGGACGAGGTCCTGAACCGTCGCCTCGACGGCGTCGGGATCCTCGAGTGGTCGGCACCTCCTTATGAGCCGGTGGACGAGGACGGTGCCGAGGGCGCGCCTGACCAACATGAACGAGGTCACCGATATCCCGAAGAGGACCAGCCAGGGCCCGGCCGAACCCGTGAGTGCGTAGAAGGTGATGGTCCCGCCGTCGGGATCGTTCAGCATCAGGAGATGGAGAAGCGTCCCCGTCCGCTCGGATAGCGCGGTGCCGGCAGGTTTGAGGATCGCGATCTCCGGCAGAACCGACCGCCGGTACGCGATAGCCGCGACGAGTGGGAGGGCGAGGGGCAACGTGAGGAGGAGCCCCGATGCGAGCCCGCCGGGTCGCGCGACGATCTTCCGAAGAGCGAGAGCGGCAATGAGTGTCACCAGGGACACCGCCAGGATCACGATCCAGGCAGAATCCGTCTCCAACGCGAAGATCGTTGGGGCGGCGCTATCCACCTCTCCGCTTCCGTTGCTCGATGGCCTCTCTCAAACGGTCGATGACGGCATCGTCCTCCTTCTCGACCTTGTCCACGAAGTAGGCCATCGCGGGATCGGGGAAGTGATCGACCAGCCAGTCGACGACCGACTTCACGGTCGACTTGGCGTAATCGTCCCGCGACACTTGCGCTTTGTAGTGGTGGGCCGGCTGGTCCTCTATCCGGCTGACGAATCCCTTGTCGGCCAGCCTCCCCAGCGTGGTCATGACGGTTGTATAGGCGATCGCCCGCTGCTGCTGCAGTGCCTCGTGCACGTCGCGCACCGTCACATCACTGCGGTCCCAGACGACCTCCATGATCTCGTTCTCGAGCGGTCCCAAAACCTCGGCGAGCGTGTGCTTGCGTCTAGCTGCCATGTGCCCTCTTCCACCGACGGGTACTAGAGCGATAGTACCTTCCCCAGCCCGACACAACCAGGTGCGACCGGATCAGCCGCGAGCGAGCGCAACGAGGTTCGGCATTATCTCCGGCCCCCTCAAGTGACCCATGGCGCCGTCGCGGGCGGCCCGCTCCCCGTAGGAGGTCACCCCATCCGTCGATACGCCTCCACCCGACACGAGAAGAGGTACGGGACCGTCGGTGTGCGCCTTGCGCGCGCAACTCGTCGAGTGGTCGGCGGTGACCGCCACGATGGTCCGGGCGAGATCGAGGCCGTCCAGCAGCCGTCCGAAGAAGATGGCGTCGATCGCCTCGATGTTCCTCTTCTTCGCGTCGTAGTCCCCGTCGTGCGCCGGCACGTCGGGTCCCTTGATGTGGATGTAGAGACCGTCGTATCCCTCGATCGCGTCGAGCGCGAGCTTGGCCCAGGCCTCGTACTGCTCGGCCTCCGGGATACCGGATGGTGCATCCACTATCCCGAGTCCCATCAGGCGGGCGATCCCGAGTTCCACGGGCATCTCGACGAAGCACCCCATCTCGGGGCCGAACTTCTCCTTGAACGGCACCAGCTTCGGTACGTGATCGCCCCCATCGCGGGTGAGGACGAAGTTCCCCGGGAGCTTCCCCCGTTCCCTGCGCTTACGGTTCACCTCCGACGCCTCGAGCACTGAGTACGCGGCCGCGAGCCACTCGTTGGTGAGCTTCGCCGCTCGTTCGGCGGCTGGGTCGCCCTCGTTCCCCTCGATCGGCGCAACATGGACCACGTAGTTGTCGAACTTCTCCAGTGCAACCCCGAGCTTCCCCCGGCGCGCGTAAGCCGGGTCGCTGTTCTGCACCTCGGCGGAGAGCGGACCTTCGTCGGAGCGGATCACGAGACACCCCCGGTGTCCGACCGTCGCCCTGAACTCGAACGTGGCGCCGGGGAGAGTGACCTTCTCCTGAACCTCGTCGGCCAAGGCGTGCGCCTCCTCGGACGAAAGGTCGCGCCCGACCCGCCGGTCGGCTATGGCCCACCGATCGCCGGCCGGTTCGACGGTCGCGAAGTTGACGCGGTACGCGAGATCGCCGTCGCGCACCTCCAGCCCCGCACCGACCGATTCGAGGGGGCCGCGTCCGGTGTGATGCTCGTGTGGGTCGTAGCCGAGGATGGCGAAGACCGCGATATCGGATTCGGGTGCGATCCCCTCACCGACGGTCGTGACGTAACCGTTGCGTCCGTCGCGCGCCAATCGGTCTAGGTTCGGCGTGCGTGCGGCCTCCAGTGGCGTCTTGCCTCCCAACTCGTCGAGTGGGTCGTCTCCCAGTCCGTCGAGGATGACGTAAAGGATCTTCTTCAGGCTCATTTCGTGGCCTTGACTATCGCCGCGAACTCTCCCGCCTCGAGGGATGCTCCTCCCACGAGCGCCCCGTCGATGTCGGCCTGCCCGGTGAGCGCGGCGGCGTTCCCCGCCTTAACGCTGCCGCCGTAAAGGATCCGGATCCCGTCGGCGATCTCCGCCCCCACGGTGTCCGACAGGATCTTGCGGATATAAGCGATGGTGGATTGGGCATCGTCGGGCGTTGCCGTCTTGCCTGTGCCGATCGCCCAGATAGGTTCGTAGGCGACCACCGCAGCCCGAGAGTGTTGCTCTTTCAGCCCCGCGAACGCCGCCCGCACCTGGCGCTCGACCTTCTCTTCCGTCTTCCCGCCCTCGCGCTCCGACTCCGTCTCACCACAGCAGATGATGGGGACGAGCTTGTGAGCGAACGCGGCCTTGGCCTTCTGGTTCACGCTCTCGTCCGTCTCCCCGAACAGTTCCCGGCGCTCCGAGTGCCCGAGGATGACGTACTTCACGTTGAGAGCGGCCAGCATGGGCGGCGACACCTCTCCCGTGAAAGCGCCGCTCGACTCGATGAACATGTTCTGCGCGCCCAGCGCGAACGAGTACCTGTCGGCGTCGATAAGAGTCTGAACCGTCCTGAGGGAGGTGAACGCCGGGCAGAGAGCAACCTCGACGCGCTCGAAGTCGTGTTCCGCGAGTTCGTGACCGAGTTGCTGCACGAGCACGATCGCCTCGTGATGCGTGTTGTGCATCTTCCAGTTGCCCGCTATGAGCGGCGTCCTCATCGAACCTCCTTTTCCTGGGACCTAGCGTCGCATCAGCGCCGCGATGCCGGGCAGTTCCTTGCCCTCGAGGAACTCCAAGGAGGCTCCCCCACCCGTCGACAGATGCGACACCGCGTCGGTCAACTCCATCTGCTTCAGCGCGGCCGCGGAGTCCCCGCCGCCGACCACCGTATAGGCGCCGTCGTTCGTCGCATCGACCACGGCCCCCGCGATCGCCTTCGTCCCGGCGGCGTAATCCTCGATCTCGAAGATCCCCATCGGTCCGTTCCACAGCACGGTCTTGGCGTCCTCGATGACGGAGGCGAACCGCTCACTGGTTTCGGGACCGATGTCGACACCGAGCCGGTCTCCGATCTTCGCGAGGGGAACGGTCTCGTGTTGGGCGCCGGCGTCTGGAGACGTGGCCGCGACGACGTCGGTGGGAAGGAGGATCTCGATCCCCCGGTTCTCCGCTTCCTTCAGGACCCCGCGAACCTCGTCGACCCGGTCCTCTTCTACTAGTGAGCGCCCGACGTCTTCGCCTCTCGCCACCAGGAGCGTGAACGCCATCGCGCCGCCGATGCAGATCGCGTCGACGCGATCGAGAAGGTTCCCGATGACTCCTAGCTTGTCCGATACTTTCGCCCCGCCGAGCACCGCGACGTAGGGCCGCTCGGCATCGTGGAGCAGGCGAGAGAGCTTCTCGACCTCAGACCTCAGCAACAGACCGGCCGCCGACGGCCGCCGCTCGGCGACACCGACCACCGATGCGTGAGCCCGATGGGCGGCCCCGAAGGCGTCGTTGACGTAGGCACCGGCCAGCTCGGCGAGAGCGCTCGCGAGATCGGGATCGTTACTCGTCTCGCCGGGTTCGAAGCGCAGGTTCTCGAGCAGAACGACGTCGGCCGGAGACATCGCCGCGGCCATCGCCTCGTTGCCGACGACGGTGTCCAGCGTCACTACAGGTCGCCCGAGCAACTGCTCCAGATGGCGGCCGACGGGTGCGAGCCGCAGCTCCTCCACGACCCGTCCCTTGGGACGGCCGAGGTGCGAGCAGACGAGAACCCTCGCCCCCCGCTCGAGCAGCGCCTCGAGGTTCGGGACGGCCGCACGG